>NZ_JBEXPH010000224.1:0-12011 GCF_040611955.1 Streptomyces sp. NPDC006510
GGCGACCGGGCGTGCGGGGCCCGCCGCGCCGCTCGTACCGCGCGAACCCGGCGATCGAGAAGGACACCAGAGCCGCCCCCAGCAGCCAGCCGCCCAGTACGTCGCTCGGCCAGTGCACACCCAGGTAGAGGCGGGTCAGGCCCACCCCGATGACCGATACGCCCGCCACGAACAGCGCCGTCCGCCACAGCCGGGGCCCGGTACCGTGCCGCCGCAGCAGCCAGAGCAGCAGGCCGCAGCTCACCACCGCCGTCATCGCGTGACCGGAGGGGAACGCCGCGTAATGGGCGGAGTCCACCGGGTCGGGCCACCGCGGCCGCTCCCGGCCGACTGCGGACTTCAGTCCCTGTTGCAACACAGTGCCCAGCACGCTCGTCGCCGCGACCCACACCGCGAGCAGGCGCGCCCCGCGCCACCACAGCACCACCACGGCCACCGTGATCAAGGCGCGCATGGTCCACGGATCCCATGCCCAGTCGGTCAGGATCCGGTTGGCGTGCACCAGACCGGGTTCGGTCACCGCTCTGCGGTGCAGGGCGGTGGCGACGTCACGGTCCAGGGTCATCAGCGGTGACCAGCGCACGGCGACGAGGATCAGCACGACCAGTGCGAGAACCGCGCAGACCGCACCCGCCTTGACAGCTGTGACACGGGAACGGTTACGGACCGGCGGGGAGAGTTGCGGGGACGGCATGGGGCGATCTTCGCGGACGGCGGGTGGCCCTGGCTATCGCAGCGCACTGAGTCCTGGAATGAAGGCCACCAGAAGCGGAACCACCGGCACCAGCGCGGCCGCCGCGGTCAGCCGGAGCCGACGGCCCGCGGTGAGCCGGTCCGCCGGGGTCAGCAGCCGGTTCACCCGCAGCGGCAGCTGTGCGTCCGGCGCCGGGCAGGGGCCGAACACGCCCCGGTCCTCGTTGAGTTCCACCAGCGCCAGGGCGATCGTCAGCCGTCCGAAACGCTTCGACGCCACGTCGTCCGCGGCCAGTTCGATCAGCCGGTGCATCTCGTCGCGGAACGCCGCGAACACCGGAACCTGCGGAAAGCCGGTCGCGAGCGCGCCGGAACAATGCAGCAGCCAGTCGTGCCGCGCCTTCGCGTGCCCCTGCTCATGGGCCAGCACCGCATCCAGCTGACGGCCTTTCAGGCGTCGGAGTGCCGTGGTGGTGATGACCAGTTGAGGTGCGGCGCCCGGCAGCCACCAGGCATCCGGACGCTCTCCCTCCAGCACAACGAGACGGCCGCTGCCGGGCTCCTCGCCGGGCATCAGCGGGGCACGCACCAGCAATTCGGCACGCCGTTGCCTGCGACGTACCTGGGCCCGGTGGATCTCCCGGGTCAGCATCACCGCCGACCACACCCCGCCGAGCGCCAGCAGCACCGCCATGGCGGCCGACCACCGGCCGTGCCCGCCCAACGCGTACGCCTCCACCACGGCGCGCGGCGCCGGGGCGAACACATGCCCGCGCACCGCCTGCCAGGCAGCGGCCGCGCTGAACGTCATCGAGAGCGCGAAGGAGAGCAGCACCCCGGCCACCACGCACTGCCACACCCACAGGGCCACCACCGGCTCGCGCTCCGGCCACCGTGCCCTGGCCATCAGCCGCGGGGTCAGGACGGCGGCCAGTGCACCGAGCAGCAGCAGCGCGAGGGAGACCAACATGACGTCAGCCTATGAGGGGCGTGGTGCCCACGGGTATGGCTGTGCACGGCAAGTGACGCAGACCACGGTTTGCCCGGTCGCCCGTCTCACAGGGTGAGCAGCATCGCGAACATGGCCATCCCCATCGTCAGCCGACAGGCGAGCGCCAGCTCGGGCCGCGTACCCCAGGAACCCCCGGCAGTGCCGCCGCCCGCCGTGGCGGTGGCGGCAACCGGTATCAACCGGGCGCCCGACCGCAGCACGTACACCACGTAGTAGGCCAGCAGCAGTCCGGTCAGCAGGGGCACGCCCCCGGCCGTCGCCGTGACCCCGTCACCCGTGTGTCCGCCGTGTGCCGCTCCGCTGCCCGGTGCCATCGTCAGGGCCATGTAGACCATCGCCGCGGACCCGACCAGGTGGTGCAGATGGTGTGTGCCGCGCCGGGAGAACCACAACGCGCGCAACGAGGCAGCTCCGAACAGCGCCGCGTACACCGCCCACCCCCACGCGGGGGGCGTCACCACGGCCGCCGGCACCGCCATGGCGGCCATGCCGAAGCCCATCAGCGCCTCCGCACGTGCCGTCCTGCGACCCTCTCCGGTCTCGCTGCGGGTGCGCAGCAGGCAGTACGCAGCCGTCGTGGCGCACAACGCCATCAGCAGCCAGCCCGACATCGCCGATCCGTGCACAGCGCACCTCCCCCTGGCTGTACGACACGGTCCCCCTCGGTCGATGCCCGGACCAGGACTGTCGTACGCGGCGCACTGGGGCAAAAGGGGAGCGCGCGGAGGGAGTGTTCCCGCCGCGCGCTGTGCTTGCGCCCCTTCGTCAGCCGAGCGTGAGGGACTTGAAAGCGCGTGCCTGTTCGGTGATGGCGCGCTCCGTGGGCAGCCGTTCCATGGACGAGGCGCCGAAGAAGCCGGCGATCCCGGAGGTGTGTTCCAGGACGTAGCGGGCGTCCTCCGGTTCGGCGATCGGCCCGCCGTGGCAGAGCACGATGATGTCGGGATTGACGCGCTTGGCGGCGTCGTGCATCTCCTGCACGGCGGTGGCGGCCTGATCGAGTGTGAGCGCGGTCGAGGCGCCGATGGACCCCTTGGTGGTCAGCCCGACGTGCGGTACGAGGACATCGGCACCCGCCCGCGCCATCTCGGCGGCCTGCTCGGGGTCGAACACATAGGGCGCGGTGAGCAGATCGCGTTCGTGGGCCTGGCGGATCATGTCGATCTCCAGACCGAAGCCCATGCCGGTCTCTTCGAGGTTCTCGCGGAACCTGCCGTCGTACAGTCCGACGGTGGGGAAGTTCTGTACGCCGGTGAAGCCGACGGCCTTCAACTGGTCGAGGAAGTTGCCCATGATGCGGAACGGGTCGGTGCCGCACACCCCGGCGAGCACGGGGACGTCCCGCACCACGGGCAGGACCTCGCCCGCCATGTCGAGCACGATGGCGTTGGCGTCGCCGTAGGGCAGCAGGCCGGCCAGCGAACCCCGCCCGGCCATCCGGTACCGGCCGGAGTTGTAGATGATCAGCAGGTCGACGCCGCCGGCCTCCGCGCACTTGGCGGACAGACCGGTGCCCGCGCCTGCGCCTATGACGGCCTTGCCTGCTGCGACCTGCTCGGTCAGGCGCGACAGGGCTTGGTTGCGGTTCACGGATGGACTCCTGTTTCGGTCGGTGTGTTCTCGTTGCTCAGATGCTCGGGTGCGAACGTTCCTGAGCGGTGATCAGCTGGTGGAGGTGGTCGGCGGCGGCGACGGCGAACGACGCGTCGTTGATATGGGCGTTGATCTCGCGCAGATCGACGGCGCTGCCCCGCAGAGCCGTACGCAGGGACGCCAGCCCGGCCGCGTCGGCCTCCGGATCGTGGAACGGGCCGCCCGGGGCGTCCACGGCGGAGACGCCGCCCATCGGCCAGAGGACCGCCGTCGGGCCGTGTGCCGAGGCCAGCTTGCGCCCCATGGAGGCGCCGAGTTCGGCCATCTCGTCGGGCGTGGTGCGCATCAGGGTGACGGTGGGGTTGTGCACGAGGAGGTGGCGTTCGGCGAAGCGGTGCGGGACGGTGTCGGCGGCGCCGAAGTTGACCATGTCCAGCGCGCCGGGCGCGACCACCTGAGGCAGGCCCGCCCGGCCCGCCGCGGTGAGCCGGTCGGGGCCGGCGCTCAGCACGCCGCCGACCAGATCGTCAGCGAGTTCGGTGGTGGTCAGGTCGAGGACACCGGCGAGGAACCCGCCCGCGGCGAGCTTCTCCAGTGCCCGGCCGCCCGCGCCGGTGGCGTGGAAGACCAGGACCTCGTAGCCCAGCTCGTCGAGCCGTTGCCGGGCGGCGTCGACCGCGGGAGTGGTGACGCCGAACATGCTGGCGCCGATCAGCGGACGCCCCTGGGGCTCCGACCGCTTCAGGCTCCGCTCGTGGTGGATGGCCATGCCGGCCGCCGCGGCCGCCGCGTTGCCCAGGATCTGTGACGACACGGAATTGATGCCCGCCATGTCGACCACGCTGTACATCATGGTGATGTCGCTGCTGCCCACGTACGGTGACACATCCCCGCTGGCCATGGTGGACACCAGCACCTTCGGGACACCGATGGGCAGCGCCTGCATGGCACGCGCGGCGATGAACGACCCTCCGCTCCCGGCCACGGCCAGCACCGCGTGCAGCTGTCCCTCGCGGTGCAGATCACCGACGATCCGTTCGACACCCTCGGCCATGGCGGTCACGGCCGCACCTCGGTCCCCGGCGGCGCGCAGTTCCTCCAGGCCGTGCCCGGCGCGGCGCGCGACGGCCGCGGCGTCGATATCACCCGTGGGGGTGCCCGCGGGCGACGGCATCACTCCGGCGTCGACGAGCACCACGTCGCAGCCCGATTCACGGAGCCGCGCCGAGAGCCACGCGTACTCCGCCCCCTTGGTGTCCAGTGTCCCGACGAGCACCACGGTCGCCATGTTCTTGCTCCTTTGCAACGGCGTTCTCCCGATCATGTGCGAGCCGCCGGGGGGCGGCAAAGACCACTTGAGGGCAATTGGCCTGCGGCGGGCGATGATGGGGGCATGGACCGGATTCCGCCCACCCGGCTGTCGCGGCTGCTGACCGGGTGGTCCAAGGACGGCACGGGCGCGATGCCGCAGTTGCTGGCCCAGGCGCTGCGCGAGCTGGCGCAGCGCGGAGACGTGGCACCGGGCACTGTGCTGCCCTCGCAGCGAGCCCTGGCGACGGCGCTGGGCGTCAGCCGCTCCACGGTGACGGCCGCGTACGGACTGCTGGAGGCCGAGGGGTGGCTGGAGAGCCGGCAGGGCAGCGGCTCCCGGCTGCGGGGTTCCGGCGCGGTGGGCGAGCCCGCGACCGAGGGACGGCTGGCCAGCTTCGGGACCAGGGACGGCGGCATCGACCTGTCCAGCGGAGCGCTGGACGGCCTGCCCGCGGTCGCCGCGGCGGTCGGTGACCTGTCCGCCGACGACCTCACCGCAGCGCTGGCCGGCGACGGATACCTCCCGTACGGCCTGCCGGGGCTTCGCGAGGCGATCGCCGAGTACCACCGGTCGGCGGGCCTGCCGACCTCTGCGGAACAGATCCTGGTGACCGCCGGATCCCAGCAGGCCGTCTGGCTGATCACCCAGGGCCTGGTCGAGCCCGGTGACACGGTGATCGTGGAGGACCCGACGTACCGCGGCGCTCTCGAAGCGCTGCGCGCCCGCGGCGCACGGCTCGTCCCGCTGCCCGTGGACGGGGCGCACGGTGCCCGCGCACTGGCCCGGCTGGCCGGACACGTCCGGCCGCGCCTCGTCTATCTGCAGCCGTCCGTCCAAAACCCCACCGGACGCGGCATGGACGAGCCCACCCGCCGCGCCTGGGCCGCCGTACTGGCCGAACAGGGCCTGTACCTGGTGGAGGACAACGCCTACGCCGAACTGTCCCTGCACGGTGACGCCGCACCGGTCTCCCTCGCCGGCCTGCTGCCGCCCGCCGCCACGGCCACCGTCGGCACCCTGTCCAAGCTCTTCTGGGGCGGCCTCCGGCTGGGCTGGATCCGTGCCTCCACCACCGTGATCCACCGCCTGGCCGACATCAAGAAGTCCGTCGACCTGTCCTGCCCGGTGGTGGACCAGATGCTGGCCGTGAAGCTGCTCCGGCAACTGCCCGAGGCCCGGACCCGACGCCGTTCCCGGCTGCGCGAACGTCTGGCGGAGACCGAACGGCTCCTGCGTGACCGGCGGACCGGCTGGCGATGGGAACGCCCCGACGGGGGCTCCGCCCTCTGGGTGGAGATCCCCGGCGCCGACGCCGAGGCCACCGCCCAGCTGGCCCGCCGCGCGGGGGTACTGATCGTCCCCGGCCCGGCCTTCTCCGCCGTGGACGGCTTCCGCCACCATGTGCGTCTCCCGTTCGCCGACCATGACGGCAGCCTGGAGAAGGCCCTGCCCGTGCTCGTCGAATGCGCGCGGCGAAGCCGAACCCCGCACTGACGGCGCCCCGTTGCCAGGACTCAGGGGCGGTACCGCAGCGGATGGTCCGCCGGTACTTCCACCAGGACGATCCGGTGCCCGTCCGGATCGCGGAGCCACATCTCGACCAGCCCCCACGGCTCGCGCACCGGCTCCCGCAGCACCTCGACGCCGAGCGCCGACAACTCCTCGTGCGCCGCCCGCACGTCCGCGACCTGCATCCACAGTTCGAGACCGGGCACCGGCGGCTCGGCGGCGCGCCCGGACACCTCCAGGAAGCCCCCGCCGAGGAAGTAGACCGTGCCCCGCTCGGGCCCGGTCCCGAACTCCCGGTAGACGGGCAGCCCGAGCAGCCCCCCGTAGAAGACCCGCGATCGCTCGGGATCGGCCGGGTGCAGCAGGATCCGGCTGCTCAGCACATGAACCATGCGCCCGAATCTAGTTCGGGGCACCCGGGTTACGCTGCTCCGGCACGGCCACAGCACAGAAACGGAGCGTCGCCATGGACATCGCCCCCGCCCAGGACTCGGGACAGCTGACCTTTCGCGATGCGGCCGACGCCGATGTGCCCGCACTGGTGACGCTGATCGAGTCGGCGTACCGCGGGGACTCCAGCCGGTCCGGCTGGACCACCGAGGCGGACATCCTGGAGGGGCAGCGGACGGACCCGGACGGCGTGCGACAGGTTGTCGAAGCGCCCGGCAGCCGACTGCTCGTGGTGGAGCGCGACGGTGCGCTCGTCGCCTGCTGCCAGCTCGAACACCGCGGCGACGCCGCCTACTTCGGGATGTTCGCGGTCCGTCCCGGACTGCAGGGCGCGGGGCTCGGCAAGGTGATCATCGCCGAGGCCGAGCGCACCGTCCGGGAGAGCTGGGGTGTGAGCGAGATGCACATGACCGTGATCTCGGTGCGCGAGGAGCTGATCGCCTGGTACGAGCGGCGAGGTTACCGCCGTACGGGAAAGCTCAGCCCGTTCCCGTACGGCGACGAGCGCTTCGGAATTCCGCAGCGCGACGATCTCGCCTTCGAGCTGCTGGTCAAGGACCTGGTCTGACCGGGCCCTGGATCAGGCGGTGAAGCGGCCGGCGCGGCGGATCTCCGGGTAGTCGGTGGTCGCGCCGTCCAGCCGCAGGGCGCGTGCCAGCCGCAGATGGTCCTGGGTGTTCACCACCCAGCCGATCACCTTCAGCCCCTCGGCGTGCGCCTGTTCGGCCACCTCCAGGGTGAGGCGGCGGATGTTCAGTGCCAGGGTCGCCGCCCCCACCGCCTTCGCCCGGTCCACCACATCGCTCTGCCAGCGGCTCGCGATGAGCACGGTCCGCACTCCGGGCACCAGCCGGGCGATCTCGGCCACCGCCTCGTCATGGAACGAGGACACCTCGACCCGGTCGACGAGATCGCGTCGCAGCATCACTTCGGCCAGCGCGCGGGCCGCGGCGGCGTCCTTGATCTCGGCCTGCACGGGGGACCGTACGGCGTCGAGCACCTCCTCGAAGACCGGCACCCGCTCGCCCTGCCCGGCATCGAGTTCCCGCAGTTCGGACAGGGTCTTCTCGTTGATCGGCCCCTTGCCGTCCGTCGTACGGTCCACATCGGCGTCGTGCATGACGGCCAGTGCGCCGTCCTTGCTCAGATGAAGGTCCAGTTCGATCGCGTCCATTCCGGCCCGTTCGGCGTGGACGAACGAGCGCAGGGTGTTCTCCGGCTCGACACCCATCACTCCGCGATGTCCGATGGTGAGAAAAGACAAGGCAACCCGCTTCCGTAGACGGCGTCTTCCCGCGTGCGGCTCCTACCCACGAGGCACTACGGCGATTCGGCAGCCTAGTGGCCGCCGGGCCGGTGGCCCGTCGGGCCCGCCGGGCCGATGGAAGTGGCTGCCGGAAACGTTCCGCGCAGGAAGAATCGCGGTGACCGTGGGGGGTCGGCAGGATAATTTTCTGAGCCCCACTTGTCTCAAGGAACCGCACACGGATACGGTTGCTTAACGCGAGGTTCTCCCGTGGAGGAAGAGTTATGACGGAAATTCTTGTGCACGACGTCGCCGCAGGCGGCATAGCCACGGACCAGCGGGTGGTCGATCATCCCGCCTGGCCCGCGCTCAAGAATGCCGTGGAGGAGATCCGCCCCTGGCAGTCGAAGGACGGTTCCATCGACTTCGACGCCGAAGGGGCGCCGTCTCCGGAGGCCGCGCGGACGACGCTGGACCGGGTGATCGTCGCGGTCGAGGAGCTCTCCCCGCTGCTGCCGCACGACGTCGCGTATCACCGCGCCCTCGCCGCCGATCTGCGTCGCTGGGCCACGGACGGCTTCGGTGTGCCGGACTTCCTCGACTCGCTGCTCGCCTTCCAGCCGGCCAAGGACCGCACCGACGGACTGCAGCACCTGGTCGTCTTCGCGATGTACACGCAGAACGGCAACCCGGACCGCAACCTCGAAGCGGTCGTACTGCGGATGGTCTGGCCCGAGTGGCTGGCCGAGCTCGAAGCGACCCGCTACGACAACCCGCTGTTCTGCGGCATCACCTTCGAGGACTTCACCTCGGGGTACGACACCAACTCCGCCGTGCTCTTCCCGGAGACCATCGCCGTGCGCGAGGCCCCCGAGCGCTTCAGCTGGGGCGGCATCTTCTGCGACCGCGAGGCGGCCCGCTTCCGCCGGGTCACCGAGGCATCGGTCGAGCTGCTCGGCGTCGAACTGCCCGACGACATCCGGGAGATGGTCGCCGACCAGCAGCGCTGCGAGCAGGCCTTCGTGCTCTGGGACATGGTCCACGACCGCACGCACAGCCATGGCGACCTGCCCTTCGACCCCTTCATGATCAAGCAGCGCCAGCCGTTCTGGATGTACGGCCTGGAGGAGCTGCGCTGCGACCTCACCGCCTTCAAGGAGGCCGTGAAGCTGGAGGCCGACGGCTTCGCCCAGGGCCGTGACGTGCAGTACGCGGTGCTGTTCGACCGGATGTTCCGCTTCCCCGTCACCGGCGAGCGCGTCCGCAACTACGACGGCCTCGGCGGCCAGCTGCTCTTCGCGTACCTCCACAAGCACGATGTGGTCCGCTGGACCGACAACACGCTGAAGATCGACTGGGACCGCGCCCCGCAGATCACCAACCAGCTCTGTGCCGATATCGAGAAGCTCTACCGCGACGGCATCGACCGCCCCAAGCTGGTCCACTGGTTCGCCGCGTACGACCTGGTCTCGACCTACCTCGCCCCGCACCCTGGCTCCCGCTGGGCCAAGGGTCCGGACGCGCTGGACCTGTCGCAGCCGCCGCGTAAGCTCGTCGACGATGTGCTTCCGGACGAGTTTCCCCTGAGCATGTTCTATGAGGCGCTCTCCAAGAAGCTGAAGAACGTGATCGCCTCGACCAAGGGGATCACCGCTGCGGATGCCGAGCGGGCAGCCGCGTGAGCGCCGGTGCTGAGGAGGCGGTGGCCATGAACGCAAACGGCAGGGGAAACGGGAGCGGCGCTCTCGAAGGTGCCGTGGTCGCGGTCGCCGGAGCCGCGGGCCCGGCCGGCCGGGCCACACTGCTGAGGCTCGCCGAGGCCGGTGCGACCGTCGTCGCGTCCGACGCGGACGCCGCCCGCCTGGCCGAGGCGGTCGACGCCGCGCGCTACGCCCACGGCGGCGCCACCGTCACGGGCGACACGGTCGATCTGCTGGACCTCGGTGCCACCCGTGAGTGGGCGGACAAGACCGAGAAGGAGTTCGGCCGGATCGACGGTCTGGTCCACCTCGTCGGCGGCTGGCGCGGCAGCGCGAGCTTCGCCGAGACCGACCTCGCCGACTGGAACCTGCTGGAGAAGCTGCTGATCCGTACGGTCCAGCACACCTCGCTGGCCTTCCAGGAGGGTCTGCAGCGCAGCGACCGGGGTCGCTATGTGCTGATCAGCGCGGCCGGGGCGAGCAAGCCCACCGCGGGAAACGCGGCCTATGCCGCGTCGAAGGCGGCGGCCGAGGCCTGGACGCTCGCGCTCGCGGACGAGTTCCGCAAGGCGGGGGGCGACGAAGGGCCCAGGACCGCGGCTGCGATCCTGGTCATCAAGGCACTGGTGCACGACGCGATGCGCGCCGAGCGCCCCAATGCGAAATTCGCGGGCTTCACCGACGTCAAGGAACTGGCCGATGCCATCGCCGGCGTCTGGGACCGGCCCGCCCCGGAAGTGAACGGAAAGCGCCTGTGGCTGACCCCACAACCGTAAGGACCGACGCGCGGCGCCATCACGACCCGCAGATCCGCGGTTTCGCCAGCGACAACTACGCGGGCACGCACCCGGAGGTCCTCGCGGCCCTCGCCCTCGCCAACGGCGGTCACCAGATCGCCTACGGCGAGGACGAGTACACCGGGCACCTCCAGCGCGTCATGCACAGTCACTTCGGCCCCACCGCCGAAGCCTTCCCGGTCTTCAACGGAACCGGTGCCAACGTCGTCTCCCTCCAGGCGATGACCGACCGTTGGGGCGCGGTGATCTGTGCCGAGTCCGCCCACATCAACGTGGACGAGGGCGGTGCCCCGGAGCGGGTGGGCGGCCTCAAGCTGCTCACCGTGCCCACCCCGGACGGCAAGCTCACCCCCGAGCTCATCGACCGGCAGGCATACGGCTGGGACGACGAGCACCGCGCCATGCCGCAGGTCGTCTCGATCACCCAGAACACCGAGCTGGGCACGGTCTACACACCCGACGAGATCCGTGCCATCTGCGACCACGCGCACGGGCACGGCATGAAGGTTCATCTGGACGGTGCCCGGATAGCCAACGCCGCGGCGTCGCTGGACGTACCGATGCGTACGTTCACCAACACCGTCGGCGTCGACGTGCTGTCCTTCGGCGGCACGAAGAACGGGGCGATCTTCGGTGAGGCCGTGGTCGTCCTGAACCCGGACGCAGTCCGCGCGATGAAGCATCTGCGCAAGCTTTCGATGCAGCTGGCGTCGAAGATGCGCTTCGTCTCCGTACAGCTGGAGGCGTTGCTCGCCGGGGATCTCTGGCTGCGCAACGCCCGGCACGCCAACGCGATGGCCCAGCGGCTCGCCGAGGGTGTGCGTGCGGTGGACGGCGTGGAGATCCTCCACCCCGTCCAGGCCAACGCCGTCTTCGCCCGGCTGCCCCACGAGGTGAGCGAGCGGCTGCAGAAGCGCTTCCGCTTCTACTTCTGGGACGAGGCGGCCGGCGATGTGCGCTGGATGTGCGCCTTCGACACGACGGAGGACGACGTCGACGCGTTCCTCCTCGCCCTGAAGGAAGAGATGGCCAAGTAGCCGAATCTGAATAGATATGCGGTCGACCGGAAAGTCATTGACGCCCGGTCGGCCGCTTGTCTACGCTCGGCGGCCATGGAGCTGATCCAGCAGGTCCCGGAAATTTCCGCCTATCTCGCCGCCGACGAGGCCATCGACCATGAGCATCCGCTGGTACGGGAGACGGTCGACGAACTCCGTGGCGACACCACCGACGCATATGCATACGCGGCTGCCGCCTATGCCTGGGTGCGGGACACCATTCCGCACTCCGCCGACTCCGGCGACCTGCGAGTCGCCTGGCGTGCCTCCGACGTCCTCGCGACACGCAACGGCATCTGCCATGCCAAGTCCCACGCCCTGGCCGCCCTGCTGCGCGCGGCGGGCATCCCGACCGCCCTCTGCTACCAGGCGCTCGCCGACGACAACGGGGGGCCCGGCCCCGTGCACGGGCTGATCGCGGTCCGGCTGCCCGGCCGTGACCGCTGGGACCGCCAGGACCCCCGGGGCAACAAGCCGGGCGTCGACGCGCAGTTCTCGCTCGACGCGGAGCGGCTGGCGTGGCCCGTCCGCCCGGAGCACGGCGAAGTGGACTACCCGGTCCTCTACGCGGCTCCGCATCCGGAGGTGCTGCGCGGTCTGCGGTCCGCCGAGGACCGCCCGCAACTGTGGCGCACTCTTCC
>NZ_JBEXPH010000225.1:0-11997 GCF_040611955.1 Streptomyces sp. NPDC006510
CGATCGTCGGCTCCCGTGGGCCGGCGATCGCGGCGGCCCCATGATGACCAATCCCGCTGATGCTGCACTGACGCCCCGCTGACGTTGGGCAATTGGCCGCGAACTCCGGGCGCCCGTACGCGCAAGGGCCGGGCGCAGCACCGTTTGGTGCGCGGCGCCCGGCCCTTGCGTTCAGCTCAACTACTTCAGCGGGCAACCGCCTTGGTCGCCTTGCTGGTGGCGGCACCACTGGCGTGGCCGGTGCGGCGGGCGGTCACCTTCACGGTGATCTTCTTGCCGCGCTGGGCGGACTTGAGCGTCAGCGAGGACTTGGTCGCGCCGGAGATCGCCTTGCCGTTCGCGTACCACTGGTAGCCGTACGAGGTCGGGGTTGGCGTCCAGGTGCCGTGGGCGGACTTGAGCGTGCGGCCCACCTTCGCGGTGCCGGAGATCGTGGGCTGCTTGGTGGCCTTGGGTGCGCTGCCCACGGCGACCTTCACCGCGGCGGGCGTCGCGGAACCGTCGGCGTGACCGGTCCGGTGGGCCGTGACGGTGACGGTGAGGTACTTGCCGAGCAGCGAGGCCGGGACGGTGTACGTGGACGCCGTCGCACCCGCGATCGCCTTGCCGTCGGCCTTCCACCGGTAGCCGTAGGCGGTGGCGGCGGGCGTCCAACTGCCGCTCGTGGTGGTCAGCTTGGCGCCGACCTTCACGGTGCCGGTGATCTTCGGGGCGGTCGTCACCCTGGGCGCCGCGCCCTTGGCCACCGTGAGCGCCGCCGAGGTGGCCGGAACGTCCGCGGTGCCGGTGCGGCGGGCCGTGACGGTGACGGTGAGCTTCTTGCCGAGCAGCGACACCGGGACGGTGTAGGTGGCGGCGGTGGCCCCGGTGATCGGCTGCCCGTCGGCGTTCCACTGGTAGGTGTACGAGGTCGGGGCGGGGGTCCAGGTGCCGGGGGACGCGGTGAGGTGGTCCCCGACGCGGGTGGTGGTGCCGATCGTCGGCAGTGCGCTGTTGCGGAGCGGGGCCGAGGTGACGGTGAAATTGCCCTGCGAGTACTCGACTCCCCTGTGCGTGATGACGCTCGCGCTCCAGGCGCCCTCGGCCGCACCGGTCAGATCCAGTTCGGCGGTCAGGGTGCGGCGGTCGGGCGGGACGGAGACGGTGGTCCCGGTGATCTCCCGGCCGGCGTTGCGCAGCACGACGCGGTCGTCCTGGTGCAGGGCGCTGCCGGTGACCGCGACCGTCGTCCTCGTACCGGAGACGCCGGTGGTCGGAGCGAGCTTCGTGACGGTCACCCGCTCCATGCCGCAGAGCCCCGAACAGACCGCCTCGGCCTTGTAGGAGGTCTTCGACACCTTCTCCGGCAGGGAGAGGACCAGGATGCTCGGGGTGAGCTCGCGGGAGTACTGCTCGATCACCGAGCACTGGTAGCCGCCGGGGGTGCCGTACGCGCAGCCGTTGTCGAGGCTCGGGTCGTAGAGCGCGGGTACCGCCGTCTCCGTGGCGCCCGTCGTGTCGCTGATCTCCATCTCGAAGCGGTCGCTGTACGCGGTGGGCAGCGCGGCGCAGACGGCGGTGTGCTCCTCGTCGAGGGTGCCGGTGACCGGGCCGTACCCGTACGCGACGCTCGCGACCTTCTCGCACTCGGCGGCCGGGCCGTCGGGACCCGCGATGCGCAGGGCGTCGAAGCGGTACGAGTCGGGGGCCTTCAGCGTCGCGGGGACGGTGACCATGACCTGGTAGTGGGTGGAGCCGGTGACGGCGCATGCCCGGTTCTTGTTGCACAGGGCGGTGCCGTCGGCGCCGTACACCACGATGTTCGCGGCGCCGAGCGCGTCGCGGACGTCGATGTGCAGGGTGTCCTTGGCGTCGGCGGTGGTGACCTGGCGGCAGCGCAGCTCGCCGGGGGCGCCCATGGTGCCGCCGGTGGACGGGCCGCCGGGCTTCGTCGCCGGGTTCGGGGTGCAGCCCTTGGCGGTCGCGGTGACGTCGCGGCGGGCCAGGGTGTACTCGGCGGGGGTGTCGCGGCCGGTGACCAGCACGGTGTGGGCGACGCCCGGGGTCAGCGCGCAGGTCGTCCAGGTGGAGACGGAGGGGCGGGTCGAGCAGATCTGCTTGCCCTGGACGTCCAGGACGGTGAACTGCGCGAGGGCCGTGGTGCCGGGTGCCGCCCGGAGCTGGAGGTTCTCCTGGGCGCTGTGGTCGTCGGCCGGGATGCTCAGGCAGTTCGAGAAGACGCCGTCACCGGTGGAGACGCGGGCGGCGGGACCGGTCGCGGTGAAGTCGCCCGCCGGGATGGCCGGGCAGTCGCTCACCGCGTCGGTGCGGTGCAGGACGAAGGTGTACGGGCCGGTCGGCTTCGACTCACTGGTGGTGGAGACCAGGGCCCGGAACGGGGCCTTGCCGGTGAGCCCGCAGGTCCCGTTGGAGAGGCGGGACGGGTCGCACCGCTCGATGCCGTCGGCGTCGACGACGGTCACGTCCGGGTGGGGCGCGGGCCCGTAGAGGGCCTCCAGCGCCGCCAGCCGGGCGCCCTCGGGGAGCGGCAGCGACAGGCAGTCGATCTCGCCACCGACGGTGAACTCGGCTCGGTGAACGCCGAGTTCGACCGACTCGCAGCCGGTGGTGGCGGTGTGGTCGATGACGAGGGTGGCGGCGTCGGTGAAGACGGTGTAGTCACCGGCGGCGGGCAGGGAGCAGACGTCCCAGGTCTGGCAGGCGGTCTTGCCGTCCTTGTCGTACACGGCGAGGACGGACCGTACGCCGTCGTGGACGGCGTACGCGTCGTGGCGTCCGGCGGCCTTGGCGGTGAAGGTCCGGCATCCGTGGGACGGGTCGGCGGCCGTGGGGCCGGAGTTGTATCCGTTCAGCGCCGGATGGGTGCAGCCGGCCGGGTCGGAGATGCGGCGGACGGTGAGGGTGTACTCGGCGGGGAAGCCGTGCTCGGCCTCGCTGACCTGCGAGAGCACCCGGTAGGGGCCGTCGCCGGGCAGGACGCAGCCCTCGCTGTCGTCCTCGTTGAAGTGCGGGCAGATCCGGGCGCCGGTCTCGTCGGTGATCCACGACAGGCTCTGGCCGTACGCGGTCGTCCTGATCTTGTTGGTGATCCGCTCACCCGGCTTGCCGGCGAACGGCTGGCACTGGATGGCGGTCGGCCCGGCCGCCGAGCCGACGACGGGTGCGGTGTCCCAGGACGTTCCGGTCTCGGGCGCGCAGCCCTCGGTGGTGGCGAGGGGGACGACGGCGACGGTGGGGCTGCTCGGCTCGGACCAGTTGTTGTACAGCCGGAGCGTGAAGTCGCCCGAGCGGGGCAGCCGGCACCAGCCGGCACCCCACTCGGGGTCGTAGCAGTCGAGTTCCGTCTCGCCGTCGTAGACATGGGCGTACGTACTGGCGGCGGTGCCGCCGACGAGTACGACCTTGTGGAGCCCGGCGGCGTCGGCCGTGAACGTGAAGCAGGCCGTGCCGTCGCCCGGGATCGTCGGCCTGCCCTCCGCCGGGGCGGCCTCGCCGAAGCCGGAGAGAGGCAGAACGGCGCAGTCCTCGCCTGCCGTGGGCGCGGCCGTGGCACCGGCCGCCGCCGTCGGGGCGTACGCCTGCGCGGCGCTCGCGGGTATCAGCAGCGTGAGCAGGACCGACAGCGCGAGCAACAGCACGGCGTACGCCGCCGGTCTCGCCGCTCTCCCGGATCTCGCCGCGGTGCGTGGGTAGCTGGGCATTCCGTTCCCCCCGGACCGGTGAAGTGTGCGCTTCTGCCGGGGCTTCACGAACGACCTACGAACGCGGGAAAGCCCGGGACAGGAGCGAGATGTGCGCGACTTGTAAAGATGAGCGCACGCGATCATCGCACACACGTCCCGGGCTTCCCGAAGAATTTCGGTTCCGCTTCTCCGAGAATTCCGGTTCTGCTCGTGGGCTACTTGCCCAGTACCGCCTTCATCACGCTCTTCGCGATCGGCGCACCCAGCCGGCCACCGGAGATGTCGGACCGGGAGATGTCCATGGCTGTCGGGTCGATGAACACCGCGACCGCCACCGACTTGCCGTCGGACTTGCCGTACGAGACGAACCAGCCGTACGGCACCTCGTCCTTCACATTGACACCGCGCTGCGCCGTTCCGGTCTTGCCGCCGACCGTGACACCGTCGATCAGGGCCCGCTGGGCGCTGCCCTCCTTCGCCGTGAACTCCATCATTTCCTGGACCTTCTTCGCCGTCTCCTCGGACACGGCCTGGCTCTTGAGCTTCGGCTCGTGCTTCTCCAGGACCGACAGGTCGGGGCCGCGCAGCTCGTCGACGATGTACGGCTGCATCAGCTTGCCGTCGTTGGCGAGGGCGGCCGTCACCATCGCCATCTGCATCGGTGTGCTGGTGAGGCTGCCCTGTCCCATGCCCGTCAGCGCGGTCCCGGGCTTGTCCAGCTCGTTCGGGTACAGGCTCTTGGTGGCGAGCATGTCGCCGAACTCATCGGAGTAGACATCGGAGTTGAAGCCGAAGTTCTCCGCCGTCTCACGCATCTTCTCGTCGCCGACCTTGGACGCCGCGTCGAGGAAGACGTTGTTGCAGGAGTACTGCATCGCGGTCTTCATGGACGCCTTGCTGCACACCGCGTCGCCGGCCTCGCTGCCGATCTTGTTCGTGGAGAGCGGCAGGGGGTACGGGGAGACCGCGTCGGACCGCGCGTCGACATCGGTGACCACGCCGTGCTCCAGGGCCGCGGCCGCCGTGAGGATCTTGAACGTCGAGCCGGGCGGGAAGGTCTCACGCAGCGGGCGGTTGGCCAGCGGCTTGCTCTTGTCGTCGACGAGCGCCTGGAACTTGTCGCCCTCCTTGAACGAGTTCCCGGCGAAGACGGACGGATCGTACGAGGGTGTGGAGACCAGGGCCAGGACCTTCCCCGTGCTCGGGTCCAGCGCGACGACCGCGCCCCGCGCGCCGAGGTCGGTCAGTCCCTTGTAACCGGCCTTCTGCGCCTTCGGGTCGATCGTGGTGATCACATCACCGCCGCGCCGCTGCTCGCCGGTGATGATGTCCTTGGCGTGCCGGAACGCGAACCGGTCGTCCTGGCCGCTGAGGATGCTGTCGTACGTCTTCTCCAGGAGGGACATGCCCTGCGCCTGGGAGGCGTATCCGGTGACGGGGGCGTACATCGGGCCCTGCTTGAAGGTCCGCTGGTACTTGAAGTCCGTTCCGTCGACCGCCTTGGAACCGGTGACCGCTTCGCTGCCCACGACGATGTCGCCGCGCGGGGTGGCGAACTGGGCGATCTTCACCCGGCGGTTCTTCTCATGAGTGGCCAGGGGCTCGCTCTTGACGTACTGGAGCCAGTTCGCCCGCAGCAGCAGTGCCATCACCAGCAGCCCGCAGAATATGGCTATGTGCCGCAACGGCCTGTTCATCCTGATCCACTCCCGTACTCACCAACTATTTGGTCTTTAACCGAGGAAGATGCTGATTCCGGGCAAATGGTTGCACCCGCAACCATCTGTGCCCGTGGGCACGGCCGCTCAGAGGTACTGCGCATAGCCGTCCAGCGCCCGCAGCACCTCCGGCTCGCCCGCCGGGGGCAACTGCAGGACGATCTCCTCGATGCCCAGGTCCGCGTAGTGTGCCAGCTTGCCCGCGCTCGGGAGCACCGCGTAGGGGACGACCTGGAGGTGCTTCGGGTCGCGGCCCGCCGCCTCCCAGGCCGCGCGGAGCTCCGGCACGGACTCGGTCAGGCCCCGGCCGCCGATCGGAAGCCAGCCGTCGGCGTACTGCGCGATGTGGGCGAACAGCTTCGGACCGGCCGCGCCACCGATCAGAGTGCGGGGGCCGTTCACCGGGCCGCGGGGCTCCTGGAACGGCTTCGGGTACGCGTGGCTGGCCCGGACCGAGCCGAACTCGCCGTCGTACGCCGTGGGTTCGTCCGACCACAGGGCGCGCATCAGGGCCATCCGGTCGCGGACGAGGTCGCGGCGGGCCGGCCAGTCCACGCCGTGGTCCGCGGCCTCCTCGACGTTCCAGCCGTAGCCGACGCCCAGCGTGAACCGGCCTCCGGAGAGGTGGTCGAGGGTGGCGACCTGCTTGGCCAGGTCGATCGGGTCGTGCTGGGCGACGAGCGTGATGCCGGTGCCCAGCGTCAGTCGTTCGGTGACGGCGGCGGCCTGGGCGAGGGCGACGAAGGGGTCGAGGGTGCGGCCGTACTCGGGCGGGAGCTCGCCGCCCGCCGGGTAGGGGGTGTCCCTGCTCACCGGGATGTGGGTGTGCTCGGGCAGATAGAGCCCGCCGAAACCGCGCTGTTCGAGCTCGCGGGCGAGCCGCAGCGGCGTGATCGTCTCATCGGTGAGGAAGATCGTTGTGGCGATCCGCATATGAGGACACCTCCGTCGTGATCCGGTGAGGGACGAGCCCAACGTATGCCGTGCGGTGCGGAAAGCCGAGTACGCGTGGGTCGGTGGGAATCGGGGAGTTGAGGGCACGGCCCGTCCAGGTATTCCGGCGTTCTTCCGCAGTTCACCGCCGGCCGCCAGGATTTCGGGCGCGCGCCGTTCGATTCCGCTCACGCCCTGCCGCTCACGACACCCGGGGAGCCCTTCGCATGTCCGCATCGCAATTCGCTCACGGCCACCCGATGGCCAGGCGCGGCCTTCTCGTCGGGACCGCCGCCACCGCTCTAACGTTGGGCACTGTGAGCTTCGCCGACGCCGCGCCCCCGGACCACGGCAACAACGACGGCCCGGACCTGACCAGGACCGTGCGCGGCACCCTGCCGACCGGGTCGCCCGACTTCGTGTACCTACCGGTCGAAGTACCGCGCGGAGTGCGGGAGATCGCCGTCTCGTACACGTACGAGAAGCCGCCCGTCCCGGCCGGGACGCCGGGCAACGCCCTCGACATCGGCATCTTCGACGAGCGCGGCACCGAGCTGGGCGGGCGCGGGTTCCGGGGGTGGTCCGGCGGGGCGCGCGGCAGCTTCCTCATCCGGGCGGACGAGGCGACGCCCGGCTACATCGCGGGGCCGGTACGGGCCGGTACGTGGAACATCGCGCTCGGCCCCTACACCGTCGCCCCCGAGGGGCTGCCGTACGAGGTGACGATCACCCTGCGCTTCGGGCCCGCCGGATCCACGCCGGAGCCGGTGTACCCGCCGGAGCGGGCGAAGGGGCGCGGGCGGGCCTGGTACCGCGGCGACTGCCATCTGCACTCCGTGCACTCGGACGGCAGGCGCACGCCCGCCGGGATCGCCGCCGCCGCGCGCGGCCGGGCTCGACTTCATCAACAGCAGCGAGCACAACACGTACTCCGCGCACGGGGCGTGGGGCGGGCTGTGGGGTGACGATCTGCTCGTCCTCACCGGCGAGGAGATCACCACCCGCAACGGGCATGTGCTCGCGGTGGCCACCGACCCGGGCACGTTCGTGGACTGGCGCTACCGGGCCCGCGACAACCGGTTCGGGCACTACGCGAAGGCCGTGCGCCGGGCCGGCGGCCTGGTAGTCCCCGCCCATCCGCACGCCACCTGCATCGGCTGCCGATGGAAGTTCGGCTTCGGCGAGGCGGACGCGGTGGAGGTGTGGAACGGGGCGTACTCCCCGGAGGACGGGATCGCTCTCGCCGAATGGGACAACTCCCTGGTGGCCGCCGTGCGTTGGTCGAAGCCGTGGGTCGCGGCGATGGGCAACAGCGATGCGCACCGGGAGCCGGACGTGGTGGGGCTGCCGCAGACCGTCGTCCTCGCCGACGAGCTGTCGCGCGAGGCGATCGTGGCCGGAATCCGGGCCGGGCACTCGTACATCGCGGAGTCGTCCGCCGTCACGCTCTCCTTCGGTGTCTCGGGCGGGCGCGGGCTGCACGCCGGGATCGGGGAGCGGCTGCGGGTGGACGGGGACGACACCCCGGTCACCGTGCGGCTGGAGGTGACCGGGGTGCCCGGCTGTACCGCGCACTTCGTCACCGACCAGGGCACGCTGTTCACGGCCGGGCTGCCCGAGTCGGGCACGGGGACGGTGGAGTGGCGTACGACTCCGGCCTACGCGGCCTATGTGCGGGCCGAGGTCCGGCATCCGGCGACGGTGCCGGGGCTGCCGGGGGCACTGGCGGCGCTCACCAATCCGGTGTTCCTGGAGGGGTAGGGCGGCCCGATCCGAACGACCGGGCCCAGACGCTGGGCCGGGTCGTTCGGATCGGTCGGGGCTCAGGCGCTGGGCAGGGTGCGCAGGCGTATGCCGTGGCGGGCTCGCAGCCGGCCGATCTCCCAGGCCGCGACGGCGGTGGTGGCGAGCGCGCCGCCCAGCGACAGCCACAGGGGCCCGTCGTAGCCGTTGTCCACGACGTGGACCGGAAACAGCTCCCCCACGAGCAGCAGCTCCCACGAGAGCACCACGGTCAGCATCGCGGGCAGCGCTTGATGGACCTCCATGGTGCGGAACATGTAGCGGGCGATGCACGGCACCGACATGCTCACGAATCCGATGGCCCGCAGGAGCAGCGGGAGCCCGGCCAGGAAGGTCAGTCCGCCCACCAGCACGCTCGTGCGGTGGCCGAGCCAGAACGGTCCGATCGCGGTGGCCACGAGCAGCAGCCAATGGCCCAGGAACATCCCGACCGCGATGGACGGCCCGCGCAGGCGCCCCACCATCCGCTGCCGGTCCGCGCTGTTCACCACGGCGATGAACGCCGCTACGACCAGGGGCACCGTCACCAGCAGCAGGAAGGGTGCCGCCAGCAGTCTGACCACCCCGGACGCGAGCCAGTTGACCAGCCAGTCGGAGAGCGGGATGTCGCGGGCCCCCGCCTGGGGGACCTCCACGAGCATCGCGATCGAGACACCGAACCAGAACCGGGTCAGCTGGATGCCCTGGATGAGGCGATCGTCCAGGATCCGGTCCTCCGGCGGCTTCAGGTAGCGCTCGACGATCTCCCGGTCCTGCGCCATCAGCGCCACGGCTGTCCTCCGTCCCGCCGCGGGGCCCACCGTCCCCGCGTCCCCCGTCCCCCGCGCCGCAGGACGTCCGGCGCCGGTGAAGGCGAACAGTGTGTCAGGAAGACCCGCGACGGACCAGAGCCCGCCGGGGTGCCGGGGCCCCGGAGGCCGCCGCGCGTACGCGGACGGGCCGGGACGGGGCGGTCAGCACGCCGAGGCAGGCGATGACGAGCGCGATGCCGGTCCAGCCGAGGGCGGGCAGGTGTTCGCCCACGACCAGGACCGCGAAGACCGCCGCCACGGCGGGTTCCAGCAGGGACAGGGTCGTCGCGGTGCTGACCGGGATGCGGGACAGGCCGAAGCCGAACAGGACGTAGCCGGTGAACATCGGCACCAGTGCCATGTAGAGCCCGACGCCCGCGTTGGTCCAGGAGGCGACCAGCGGTGCGCCGGTGGCCAGCAGGACCGGTACGAGCATCAGCCCGCCGAGGCCGAACACCGCGCCCATGGCCGCCCGCGAGGTGATGCCGCGGGTGATGAGGCGGTGCGCCGCCCACGCGTACACGGCGTAGGTCACACCCGCGACCAGCCCGAGCCCCACGCCCGCGACGGTCTGGCGGGCGGAGCCCGTGCCCGTTCCGGTGCCGGCCTGCGCGGCCTCGGCCGCACACAGCAGCACCGTGCCGGCCAGCCCCAGGGCGGCCCCCGTCATCCATCTCCGGGACAGGCTCCGGCCGTCGGCGAGCCGCTCGATCAGGGCCGAGGCCAGCGGGGCCGAGCCGATGGAGACGACCGTCCCGACCGCGACACCGGCCAGATGCATGGAGGTGTAGAACGCGAGCGGATACAGCGCCACGCCCGCTCCCCCGACGAGCACGATCCGCCACTGCGCCGTCAGCTCCGCACGGGCCCGTGCGATGCCGCGTCCGGCCAGCAGGGCCTGGAGCAGGCCGCCCAGGCCCATCGCGGCGGCGCCGATCGCCAGCGGCCCCACCTGGGGCGCGAAGGTCGCGGCGGTTCCCGTGGTGCCCCAGAGCACCGAGGCCAGCAGGACCGCGAGTGCGCCGAGGCCGGGTCCGGCGGTGTGCCGGGCGGGCCGGGTCACAGGGTGTCCAGCAGGGATGCCGCCAGGTCCCGGGCGCTCCGCATGCGTGCGCCGTCCCCTTCGAGGCCCGCGCGCACGATGGCCCCTTCGAGCAGGAACGCCAGGTGCTCCGCCGTGACCCGGGCCTTCTCCTCCTGTCCGGGCAGCAGCTCCCGGAGGTGGCCGGCGAGCAGGCTCTCGACCTGTTCCTTGTGGTGGCGGACCACGGTCCGGCCCTCGTGGCCGGTGGGAAGTTCGGCGGCCGCGTTGAGCAGCCCGCAGCCCCGGAAGCCGTGCTCGTAGGCGAAGTCGGCGTGGTCGGCGTAGGCGTCGAAGACGGCCAGTACTGCGTCCGCCGGGCCCTGTGCGTCGGCCAGACGCCGCCGGTAGAGGCCGAGCCACTCCTCGTGCCTGGCCTCCAGGTAGGCGCGGACGAGGTCGGCCTTGGAGTCGAAGTTGTTGTAGAGGCTCATCTTGGCGACGCCCGCCTCGGCCGTGATCGTGTCGATCCCCGTCGCCGCCACGCCGTCGGCGTAGAACCGGCGCGCGGCGGCGTCGAGAATCCGCTCGCGCGCCGCCCCCCGCCGCCGCTTCACCGGCTGCTTCTCCTCGGCCTTGGCCTCGCCCATGTCTGCTCGTCTCCTTAATTAGGTAGGCCAGTCTACCTAACGGCGAGGGCTGCGTCAGCCCGGGTCGAGCCGATGCCGAGCCGACGCGCGCAGGCCCGCCGCTGCACCACCGCCAGGCCCGGCGCCGGACCCCGTCCCGGTGCGCTCGGCGGCCGGGAGCGTCACAGTGGAAGGGAGCACCGGGCGGGGGTTGCCGGAGGAGGTGTCCCGATGGATGTGACCGGCGACAACGGCGACCGGACGGGCACGGCCCCCTGCTTCGTCGTACAGATCCACCAGGCGCGGCGCATGCACTTCGACTTCCGGCTGGAGGTCGACGGCGTACTGAAGTCGTGGGCGGTGCCGCGCGGCCCTTCGGAGAACCCGCGCGAACGGCGGCTGGCCGTCCCGACCGAGGACCATCCGCTGGAGTACCGCACCTTCGAGGGCGTCATCGCCAAGGGCGAGTACGGCGGCGGCACGGTGATCGTCTGGGACCAGGGCACCTACCGGCCGCTCAGCCATGACCGGTGGGGCGCGCCCGTGCCGTTCGAGCAGTCCCTGGCGGACGGGCACGCGACGTTCTGGCTCGACGGGACCAGGCTGCACGGCGAGTTCGCCCTCACCCGTTTCAAGAGCGGCGACGCCCCGGGCGAAGAGGTGTGGCTGCTGATCAAGGCCAAGGACGGGCGGGCCACCGAGGACGGCCCGGACGCGCCGGACCCGTACCTCGCACGTTCGGCCCGCACCGGCCGCACCCTGGCCCAGGTCGCGGCCGAAGAAGGGCACGGGTCGCCGTGACCGCCCGCGGCACCGTGGAGGTCCTGCTCGACCGTTACGGCACCACGTACGCGACCGAGGCCGGTATCCGGCTGCGGAACACCCCGCAGTCGCTGTACCAACTCCTCGTCCTCAGCGATCTGTTGAGCGCGCGCATCCGGGCCTCCGTGGCGGTCTCGGCGGCCCGCGCGCTGTTCGGCCACGGCCTGCGCTCGCCGCGCCGGATGGCCGGGGCGACCTGGCAGCAGCGCGTCGACGCGCTGGGCGAGGGCGGCTACCGGCGTTACGACGAGCGGACCTCCACCCAGCTCGGCGAGGGGGCGCGGCTCCTGCTGGACGACTACGGCGGCGATCTGCGGCGGCTGCGCGAGGAGGCCGACGGCGACCTGGACACCCTGCGGGCCGGGCTGCGGCGCACCCCCGGGATCGGCCCGGCCGGCGCGGACATCTTCGTGCGCGAGGCGCAGGCGGTGTGGCCGGAGCTGGCCCCGTTCGTGGACGGGAAGGCGCTCCAGGGCGCCGAGCGGCTGGGGCTGCCCGCCTCCCCGGCGAAGCTGGCGGAGTTGGCGGAACAGGCCGGCCGGGGCGAGCAGGGCGATCAGGACGGCGGGCGCCGGATCGCCGTGCTCGCCGCGGCCC
>NZ_JBEXPH010000226.1:0-11921 GCF_040611955.1 Streptomyces sp. NPDC006510
TCATCCCCAGGACCCTCGTGCCGTCGCCCACCGAGCTGGTGACCGTGAGCCGGCCGCCCAGTTCCGCCAGGCGTTTGCGCATCCCGTCGAGCCCGTGGTTCGGGTAGTCGGACCGCCCGGTCGCCACGACGGCCGCGTACTTGTGCGCGATGTCGGGGTGGACCTCGGGGTTCGGGTTCGCCATGGCGAAGACGAACGCGCCGGGCGCCATCGAGGCGACGGCCGCCTCGGGGACCGTACCGCCGGAGACGCCGATGAAGACGTCGGCGCCGGCCAGCGCGCTCTCCAGCGGACCGGAGATCCCGGCCCGGTTGGTGAGCTCGGCCAGCTCGCGCTTGACCTCGGTCAGGTCCTCGCGGTCCCGGCTCACGATGCCCTTGCGGTCGGCCACGGCGACGTCGCCGAGCCCCGCCTCCAGCAGGAACTTCGCGATGGCGACCCCGGCGGCGCCGGCGCCGGAGATGACGGCGCGCAGGTCGCCGAGGCTCCGGCCGGACAGCTTCGCGGCGTTCCGCAGGGCCGCGAGCGTCACGACGGCGGTGCCGTGCTGGTCGTCGTGGAAGACCGGGATGTCGAGCCGCTCCTGGAGCTTGCGCTCGATCTCGAAGCAGCGCGGCGCCGAGATGTCCTCCAGGTTCACGCCGCCGAAGGACGGCGCGAGCCGGACGACGGTCTCGACGATCTCGTCCGCATCGGTGGTCGCGAGCGCGATCGGCACCGCGTCGACGCCGCCGAACTGCTTGAAGAGGATCGCCTTGCCCTCCATCACCGGGAGGGACGCCTCGGGTCCGATGTCACCGAGGCCGAGCACCGCGGTGCCGTCCGTCACGACGGCGACGACCTGCGACTTCCAGGTGTAGTCGTGGACCAGCTCGGGATTCTCCGCGATGGCGCTGCACACCTTGGCGACGCCGGGTGTGTACGCGAGGGACAGGTCGTCCTTGTCACGGATGGGCACGGTGGCCTGCACGGCCATCTTCCCCCCGCGGTGGAGAGCGAAGGCCGGATCGAACGGCTCATCGGTGGTGCTGTCAGTGGTGCTGTCGCTGCGAGGATTGACGATCTCCGCTGCCATGGTGTTGACCCCTTAAGTCTTCATCGTTTGAGGGTGGCCACTCCTGGTTGAGGAGGGGTGGGCGGGCACCGCGTACGTTCCCTGCGTCGGCGGTTGGCCCGCACCGGCAGGGGGAAATACATACGCGCGGGCGCGCCGCACACGCGCCCTGAGCCCCGGATGAGGGGTGTAAAGGTCTTTCTTACCGGACGGACCGCGTCAGGGACGAGTCCATATCGACTCGGTGACGTGACTCATAGTCGAATATCTGGACAAGTCCGCCAAGCGACGAAAGTGTCCACCAGTCGAGACGCGCCGCAGATCTTCCGGCGTGAAGATGGAAACCCCGTAGATGGTCCGGCCCTGTGTACCGGCCTCGTGAGGTTCGAGGGTCGTCCGTTATCTGATTTTGACACGATCAGCGACCAGTTTGAGCCAGTCCGAATGGCAAGATGCCCTAATCCCACAGGGGGGCGACATCCGAAGTCGTGTGTCCATACCACCTGGCAAC
Organism: Streptomyces sp. NPDC006510; assembly: GCF_040611955.1. Classification (NCBI taxonomy): domain Bacteria; kingdom Bacillati; phylum Actinomycetota; class Actinomycetes; order Kitasatosporales; family Streptomycetaceae; genus Streptomyces; species Streptomyces sp. NPDC006510. Next base: position 1,566 of record NZ_JBEXPH010000226.1, read on the forward strand.
ACCACCCTCACCTGCCGGAGGCAACCCGATCATGACCGCAAGCACCACACGTCGCACGGCCGCGAAATCCAGGATCGCAGCGGTCGGCGCCATCGCGGTCGCCGGCACCATGCTGCTGGCCGCCTGTGGCGACCAGACCAAGAACGGGTCGACGAACAGCTCGGCGTCGGCCAAGGCCCCGTACGCCGGTCTCCTGCCCAAGGAGATCAGGGACAAGGGCGTCATCAAGGTCGGTTCGGACATCGCTTATCCGCCGGTCGAGTTCAAGGACAAGTCCGGCAAGACGGTCGGCATCGACCCCGACATCGGCGCCGCGCTCGGCAAGCAGCTCGGCGTGACCTTCCAGTTCGAGAACGGCACCTTCGACACGCTGATCACCGGTCTGCGCTCCAAGCGCTACGACCTGGCGATGTCGTCGATGACCGACACCAAGGACCGCCAGCAGGGCATCGACTCCGAGACGAAGAAGAAGGTCGGCGAGGGCGTCGACTTCGTCGACTACTTCACCGCCGGCGTCTCGATCTACACCCGGAAGGGCGACGACCAGGGCATCAAGACCTGGGCCGACCTCTGCGGCAAGAAGATCGCCGTCCAGCGCGGCACCGTCTCGGACAACCTCGCCAAGGCCGAGTCGAAGAAGTGCGCCGACGGCAAGAAGATCGCCATCGAGACCTTCGACAACGACCTGGAGGCCCAGACCCGGCTGCGCAGCGGTGGCGCCGCCGCCGTTTCCTCCGACTTCCCGGTGGCCGCGTACGCGGTGAAGACCTCGGGCGGCGGCAAGGACTTCCAGATCGTCGGCGAACAGGTCGAGGCCGCCCCGTACGGCATCGCCATCGCCAAGGGCAACGACCAGCTGACCAGGGCCGTTCAGGCGGCTCTGAACGGGATCATCAAGAACGGCGAGTACGGCAAGATCATCTCCAAGTGGGGCGTTGAGGCCGGTGCAGTAACCGAGGCCAAGCTGAACGGCGGATCCTGAGAAGGCACCGGCGCTGAAAGGTTCTTTCTGTGACTGACATCAAGAAGACGGGTCCGGCCGACCAGCCGCCCATACCCCCCACCCCGTCGTCCGGCCACGAGACGATCAGGGCCATTCCGGTCCGGCACTACGGCCGGTACGTCTCGGCGGTCATCGCCATCGCCGCATTCGTCGCGATCATCTACGCCTTCAGCCAGGGCAAGATCAACTGGGGTGCGGTTCCCGACTACTTCTTCGACGACCGCATCCTCAAGGGCGTCACCCAGACCCTGCTGCTGACCGCGCTGTCCATGGTCATCGGCATCGTCGGCGGCGTTCTGCTGGCCGTGATGCGACTGTCGAAGAACCCGGTGACCTCGTCGATCGCCTGGTTCTACATCTGGTTCTTCCGCGGCACCCCGGTCCTGGTCCAGCTGTTCGTCTGGTTCAACCTGGGCCTGGTCTTCGAGTACATCAACCTGATGCCGATCTACAAGGACTACTGGTCGAGCTTCATGACGCCGCTGCTGACGGCGCTGCTCGGCCTGGGGCTCAACGAGGCCGCCTACATGGCCGAGATCTGCCGTGCGGGGCTGCTCTCGGTCGACGAGGGCCAGACGGAGGCGTCGCACGCGCTGGGCATGAGCCACGGCAAGACCCTGCGCCGTGTCGTGATCCCGCAGGCGATGCGCGTGATCGTGCCGCCGACGGGCAACGAAGTGATCAACATGCTCAAGACGACGTCGCTGGTGGCGGCTGTGCAGTTCTACGAACTGTTCAAGTACGCCCAGGACATCGGGCAGGGGTCCGGAGCCCCGGTCGAGATGTACTTCCTGGCCGCGGCCTGGTACCTGATCATGACCTCGGTGCTGAGCATCGGCCAGTACTACCTGGAGCGGCACTACGCGCGCGGTTCGAGCCGCAATCTGCCGCCCACCCCGTTCCAGAAGGTCAGGGCCAATCTCCTGTCCCTCGGCCGCCCGAAGGGAGGCATGGCATGACCGCCACCGCCATGGTGAAGGCCGAGGGCGTCCACAAGTCCTTCGGCGCCGCGCACATCCTCAAGGGCATCGACCTGGAGGTAGCCCCGAAGGAGGTCTTCTGCCTGATCGGCCCGTCCGGTTCCGGCAAGTCGACGTTCCTCCGGTGCATCAACCACCTGGAGCAGATCAACGCCGGCCGGCTGTACGTCGACGGCGAACTGGTGGGCTACCGCCAGAAGGGCGACAAGCTCTACGAGCTCAAGGACAGCGAGGTCGCACTGAAGCGCCGGGACATCGGCATGGTCTTCCAGCGCTTCAACCTCTTCCCGCACATGACGGCGATCGAGAACGTCATGGAGGCCCCCGTCCAGGTCAGGCGCGAGTCCAAGGCCGTCGCGAGGGTCCGTGCCGAGCGGCTGCTGGACCGGGTCGGCCTCGGCGACAAGGCGAAGAACTACCCCTCCCAGCTCTCCGGCGGACAGCAGCAGCGGGTGGCCATCGCCCGTGCCCTGGCCATGGAGCCGAAGCTGATGCTCTTCGACGAGCCGACGTCGGCGCTCGACCCGGAGCTGGTGGGCGATGTCCTGGACGTCATGCGCGGTCTCGCGGAGGACGGCATGACGATGATCGTCGTCACCCATGAGATGGGCTTCGCCCGTGAGGTCGGCGACGCGCTGGTCTTCATGGACGACGGCGTGGTGGTCGAGTCGGGCCACCCGCGCGACGTGCTGACCAACCCGCAGCACGACCGGACGAAGTCGTTCCTGTCGAAGGTGCTGTAGGAGCGGGTGCTGCAGAGGGCGGTACGGGCGCCGAGTCCGTACCGCCCTCCTCCCCTGCCCGCGACGTCTCCGGCAGCGGCTCCACGTTCTTCTGCCGTCCGCCCGCTGCTTCTTCTACTTCTTCGGCAGCAGCTCCGGGCTGAGCAACAGCGTCCGCAGCTGGGCGCGGGTCAGCGGCGGGTTCTTGAGCAGCGGGCCCTGCGCCCGCTCGCTCCGCAGGCCGGTGCTGTCCCGGACGGCCAGCACTCCGCCGTTCTTCAGCACCAGCCGGCCGACGAGCTCCCGCCCCCACATGGGCTTGCCCGAGACGTTCATGGAGTCGCTCCAGGTCGACAGCACACTTCCGTCCGGGAGCTCCTCGTTCACGCAGTCCTCCGGCCCCGGCTGCCCGGCGACGGGCTCACACGGATCGGAGCCCGGGCCCTGCCCGCCGGCCGGTTCGCCCTTCAGGAAACCGATCACGAGATAGCCGACGCCGCCGTCCTTGCGGACGGCGAAATGCCCGTCCAACGGCCCGTGCAGGCCGTCCATCTCCCGCTTGTCCTTGTCGCCGTTGATGATGACGGGCAGCGAGACCTGCTCGACCTTCCCCACGCCCTTCGGCAGCAACTCGGCCAGTTGCTTCGCCCGGCCGCCGTTCCCCACGAGCTCGACGGGGGCCGCCACCGACGACTCCTGCGGCGGCTCCTCCGACGCCAGGCCCGACGCCAGGCCCGGCGCCGCGACCGCTCCGGCCGCGACCACGGCGAGTGCCGCGGCCGAGACGGCGCCCCGGCGCCGCAGCCGCACCCGGGCCGCCCTGGCGTACACCGCCCGGGTGGAGATCTCCGGCTGCCCCGCGTCCTCCGCGGCCCGCCCCAGCAGCTCACGCACGTCGTTCATACCAATTCCTCCGCCATCTCGGCGCGCAGCGCCGCCAACCCCCGAGCCGCATGGCTCTTGACCGTGTTCTCCCGCATCCCGAGCAGTTCGGCCGTGGCCTCCACGCTCAGGTCCTCCCAGTAGCGCAGCACCAGTACGGCCCGCTGCCTGGGCGTGAGCCGGGCGAGGGCCGCCCGTACCGCCAGGCCGGTTTCCGTGTCGGGCAGGTGGTCGGCCCGGTCGGGAAGTTCTCCGTACGACTGCTCCCGCCGCCAGAACCGGCGGCGGCCCGCGACGAAGGTGTTGACCAGCGTCTTGCGCGCATACGCCTCGATGTTGTCGAGCCGTCCGTGCCGCCGTCCGCCGAGCACCACTTTGACCAGGGTCGTCTGGACCAGGTCCTCGGCCTCGTGCCGGTCGCCGCACAGCAGGTACGCGCTGCGGAACAGCGCGGTACGTCTGCCCTCGACGAAGGCGTGCAGCGCGGCATCGTCATCGATCCGCATCGTCGGCGCCCCTCTCCGGGTCCGCGGGTGCGGACCGTCTCACCCTTCCAGTGCGGTGGGAGGCACGGCGGGTTGCAGCAGCGGACAGAAAAAGAAGAGGCGGTACGGGCAACCGTCCCGTACCGCCTCTCCCCGCGTCTGCCGCCGCTACTTCACGGCAAGCACCAGGGTGTCCGAGGGCGATGCCCAGACGGTCCGCGCCTCACCGAATCCCGCCTCGCGCAGGGTGTCGGTGTGCCAGCGCACGGAGGGCATGTCGCCGTCCGCGTGCTCACCGTAGATCCTGTACCGCTCGGCGGTCGGTCCGGCGAGGACCGGGTCCTTGGCGGCCAGCGCCCACCAGTCGGCCCAGTCGAGTGCGCCCGCGGCCTTGGCGCGGTCCATGGCGGCGTGCCGGTGGGCGCGTTCGGCCGCGTTGATCCGGGGCGTCGCGGTGTCGATCATGTGGTCCGCGTTCATGAACACCCCGCCGTCCCTGACGAGCCCGCCGATGTGCCCGTAGAGCGCGGAGAGCGGTTCGGTGTGCAGCCAGTGCAGGGCGGTGGCGGTGAGGACCGCGTCGTACGAGTCGTACGGCAACTGCCCCGCCCATTCAGGGTCCTTGAGGTCCGCGGAGACGAAGGTGACACGCTCGTCGCCGTCGAAGTAGCCGCGCGCGATGGCGAGCAGCGCCGGGTCGAGGTCGACGCCGGTGCTGGTGGCTTCCGGGAACCGCTTGAGCAGCCGGTCCGTAATACTTCCCGTACCGCACGCGAGATCGAGCACCCTCGGCCGCGGCCCCACGAGGGCCTCGACCATGTCCAGCATCACCCGGAACCGCTCCTCGCGGTCGGGCATGTACCACTCCTGCTGCCGGTCCCAGCTCTCCTGCCAGGCCCGCCAGTCCGTACCTGTCGATGTTTCCGTCATCAGAAACCTCCATGTAATACCCTGTAACCACAAACGCCTATTACACCGTTCGCCGCATCGACCATAGACCGACGCCGTAAGGACTACAAGTGGAACTGGCCTATTACTCGGACTACGCCGTACGTCTGGTCAACACCGAGGAGCCGGCCCGCAACAAGGACTCCCTCACCTCCGTGGAGGCGGTCCGCGAGCTGTTCGGCGCCAACGGCCAGGCGGCCCGGCGGGCGACCGACGCGGATGTGACCCGCTTCAGGTCCGTACGGGCCCGGCTGCGCTCGGTCTTCGAGGCGGCCGACGGCGGTGACGAGACACTCGCCGTCGACCTGCTCAACTCACTGCTGCTGGAGTTCCCGGTCAGCCCGCAGATCTCCGGGCACGACATCCGGGACGAGGACGGCAAGCCGGACTGGCACATGCACCTGGCCGACCATCCGTCGAACGCGACGGCCGGGTACGCCGCCATCGCGGCGATGGGCCTGGCCTTCCATCTCACCTCGTACGGGGTCGACCGGCTCGGCCTGTGCGAGGCAGCGCCGTGCCGCAACGCCTATCTCGACACCTCGACCAACCGGTCCCGCCGCTACTGCTCGGACCGCTGCGCGACCCGCGCCAATGTGGCCGCCTACCGGGCCCGCAAGCGCCTGGAGACGGAACGGGCGGCCGACACCGGCCGCAACGCGGAGACCGCCCAGGCCAGCACGCCCCGTACCGACCGCTGATCCTTCTTCAGCGGCCGGTAGCGCGCCCGGACCCTGGCCAGTACGAACTCCTCGGGCACCGTCCCGTAGTCCGTGCTGTCCCCGCCCGCAAAGGTGTTGTCGGCCAGCACCCACCAGCCGCCCCGGCGGCGCTCGGCGGCCCGCTTCACGACCAGCAGGTCCTGCTGGAACGGATGCCGCAGAATCACCACGTCCCCGGGGCGCACCGCCGCCCCGTACTGCACCAGCAGCCAGTCCCCGTGATGGAGCGTGGGCACCATCGACGGCCCGGTCACCTCCACCACCTGGAACGGCACACGCGCCGCCAGCCCTCGCACGGGCTGCTCCTGCGTCAGCTCCGGCACTTCCGGCACCTCCGGCACCTCCCGCATCTCTCCGGCACCTCCCCGCTCCGTCCAGTACACCGTCCCGTACAGCGTTCCGTACATTCGGCCACTGGTCCCGTCGTCACCCTGGACTTTTGGCCTAAGCCCCCGGGGGCACCCACTAAAACGCGTCTCTCACGGAGTAATGTCCCACCTGAGAAGACGATCACGAGGAAGGACAGCTCAATGCTTTCCCGCCTGTTTGCCCCCAAGGTGAAGGTCAGCGCCCACTGCGACCTGCCCTGCGGCGTGTACGACCCGGCCCAGGCCCGCATCGAGGCGGAGTCCGTCAAGGCCGTCCAGGAGAAGTACCAGGCCAACGAGGACCCGCACTTCCGGGCCCGCGCGGTGGTCATCAAGGAGCAGCGCGCCGAGCTCGCCAAGCACCACATCTCGGTGCTGTGGAGCGACTACTTCAAGCCCCCGCACTTCGAGAAGTACCCGGAGCTGCACCAGCTGGTCAACGACGCCCTGAAGGCGCTGTCGGCCGCGAAGGCTTCCACGGACCCGGCGACGGGCCAGAAGGCGCTGGACTACATCGCCCAGATCGACAAGATCTTCTGGGAGACCAAGAAGGCTTGATCCCTGGTTGGGCCGCCTGACCTGCGCTTTCGCGGGTCTGGCTACCTACCTGTCCGCACCCGGCCCGCAGGCCGCCGAACACGGCGTCCTGGCAGGCCGGGTGCGGTTTTCTTTCCCCGGGCACGGGTGCGCCCGGGTCCGCGGGGCGATGGCGGCGCACGCGCGGCCCGCCGTCGAGCGGCTGCGTCGGGCGCTCGACGAGGCCGGGGCGGCGGACACCTGGGTTACCACCCGCGTCATCACGGAGCAGGCCGAGGCCGAGCGCATGGGCTTCACCGGTTCGCCGACCATCCTCATCGACGGGCGTGATCCGTTCGCCGAGCCCGGCCGCGCCGCCGGGCTGACGTGCCGGGTGTACCGGACCCCGGACGGGCCGGCGGGCGTTCCCACCCTCGACCAGGTCCGCCACGCTCTGGCCGCCGCCGACGGCGGCTGACCGACCGGCCCCGGCACCCGCCGGTACCACCGGGCCGGGTTTCGCCGTTCGTTTGTCGAGCTCGTTGATGACCGGCGCGATCCGCCTGCGGTCGACTGCGGAACCGGCGGGATTCGAACCCGCGGACGGGGAGGGCAGGCCCGCCCTGTTCCCCTCAGTCGGCGTACGGGTGACCTCCGCACGCCGATTGCAATGGGCCGCTCTGCCACGGCGCCGCAGTCTGCGGGACCGCGCGATCCCGCCGCGGTCACTCCATGGGCAACTCCCCGGCGCGAGAAAGAAGTTTGTACAGCCGTTTACCTTGAACGCGGCCGTGTCGCCGGGGGGTTTTCGCCCCGCCCGAGGGGACCATATGGAGGTCGGCCGAGGCCGGTCCCCCCGTCGATTCGCTCCTGGTGCCACCGATGAGTTTTCGGGTCGGGATCGGTCGGTATGGGTGGACATGCGCAGACGACGGGACTGTGCACACGAGGGGAGACAGCGATGACCACCGAGGGCTTCACCACATGTCTGTGGTTCGACGGACAGGCAGAGGAGGCGGCGGAGTACTACCTCTCGGTCTTCCGGAACTCCCGCCTCGGCAGGATCGGCCGCTACACCGAAGCAGGGCCCGGGCCCGCCGGATCGGCGATGGCGGTCGAGTTCGAGATCAACGGCCAGAAGTTCGTCGGGCTGAACGGCGGGCCGCAGTTCACGTTCAACGAAGCCATCTCGTTCCAGATCCGGTGCTCGGACCAGGCCGAGGTGGACTACTACTGGGGCAGTCTCACCGACGGGGGCGAGGAGGGGCCCTGCGGCTGGCTGAAGGACCGGTACGGCGTCTCCTGGCAGGTCGTCCCCGAGGCGCTGATCGACCTGATCGGCGACCAGGACGCGGAGAAGGCCGCGCGGACCACCGCGGCCATGATGACCATGAAGAAGCTGGACATCGCCGCGCTGCGGAAGGCTCACGACGAGGGCTGAGACGCCCCCGACGCGCGTCCGCGCGGACGCGGAGCTGCGGAGATGCCAGGGTGCCCGGATGCGGAGATGCGGAGCTGCCGGACGTTGGTCCGTCCGGCATCTCCGCGCCGCACCCACGTCGTCACCCCCGCGCGTCGTTCCTCGCGCGTCGCGGGCCGAGGAAGGCGCCGGCGAGCAGTGCGCCGGCCAGCACCAGTGCCGAGTTGATCAGGATCGCGACCGAGACCCCCGAGAGAACGCCTTCGGGGCCGGTGTCGCCGAGGGCGGACATCCGGGCGGTGGCGACCGCGCTCATGACCGGGATGCCCATGGTGATGCCGACCTGCTGGGTCATGGTGGCGAGGCCGGTGGCCAGGCCCTGTTCCTCGTCGGGGAGTCCGGAGGTCGCGGTGACCATGAAGCCGACGATCATCAGCATGTTGCCGATGCCGCCGACGAAGGTGGCCACCAGCAGTAGCGCGATCCAGTCCCCCGAGGTCCCGAGCGCCACCAGGGAGAGGGTGGCGACGGCCTGGACGGCCCCGCCGGTGACGATGGTCGTACGGCTCCCGAACCGGCCGACGGCGCGGCCGCCGAGCGTGCCGCCGATCACCGTGCCGATGCCCAGGACACCGAAGGCGAGGCCGGTGGCGAGCGGCGAGTAGCCGAGGACTTCCTGGAGATAGAGAGTGAGCAGGAAGACCAGCGAGGTCTCGGTGACGAAGGCGATCAGACCGGCGGTGTTGCCCCAGATGACGCTGCGTCGCTTCAGGATGTGTACGGGGACCAGCGGCGCCGCCGCCCGTTTCTCGACCGCCACGAAACCGGTCAGGAGCGCGAGTCCCGCGAGGAGTGCGGCCAGGGTGGTGGGCCTGGTCCAGCCGGACTCACCGGCCTGCGTCAGACCGTAGACGAGCAGCAGCAGTCCACCGGTGACGGTCACCGCGCCGGGGACGTCGAGGCGGGGGCGGCCGGCAGGCCGTGAGTCGGTGATGACTGCCGGGGCGAGTACGACCACCAGGGCGGCCACGGGCACGTTGATGAAGAACGCCCAGCGCCAGGAGAGCAGATCGGTGAGCAGGCCGCCGAGGATGGCCCCGGCGGTGAATCCGGCGGACATCAGTGCCCCGTTGAGACCCAGGGCGCGTTCCCGCAGCGGGCCCTCCTTGAAGGCGGTGGTCAGCAGCGCGAGTCCGGCCGGGGTGACGGCCGCCGTGGCGAGCCCCTGCAACACCCGTGCCACGAGGAGCACTTCGGGCGAGGTGGCGAGCCCGCCGAGGGCTGAGGAGAGGCCGAGTACGACCATGCCGGCGAGGAACAGCCGCTTACGGCCGACGAGGTCGGCGATACGACCGAAGAGCAGTGTGAAGCCGGCGGCGGCGAGCGCGAACGCGGTGGCGATCCACTGGAGGCTGGAGAGGGAGAAGCCGAGCCCCTCGCCGACGACCGGCAGCGCGACGTTCAGGATCGAGAAGTCCACGGCGATCATGAACTGGGCGCCGAGGAGGAGTGCGAGGACGAGCTTCTGCCGTCCGGTCATACGGACGGTCACAGGGGTTTTCGACGGGGGTGCGGCCGGAACGGCGGCGGGTCCGGTCGCATCCGACGGGGCCTGACTGGGTGCGGACATGATGGGTCTTCCTCAGGGAGACATTTTAACGGGACTTGAGTTCCGTTAAGGTGGGAGTCACCGTAGCAGAGGAAGGGTTATTAATGGAACTGGAGACCCGTTATGGCTTCTGAGGGTGTGGAGCCGGGCAGCGTCCGGCCCGGTGGACGTACCGCCCGGGTCCGTGAATCGGTCCTGCGGGCGGCGGGCGACGCCCTGGCCGAGCACGGCTTCGACCGCCTGGACCTCGCCGATGTCGCGCGACGGGCGGAGGTCGGCAAGACGACCGTCTACCGGCGCTGGTCCACCCCCACCGGCCTGATCGCGGACCTGCTCGATGACATGGCCGAGCAGTCCTCGCCCCGTACGGCCACGGGTTCGCTGGCCGAGGACCTCAGGGCCAACGCCCGGCTGGTGGTCACGACCCTCTCCGATCCCCGGCAGGGCGCGCTCTTCAGGTCCGTGATCGCCGCGGCCACCTGCGATCCGCGCACGGCCGAGGCGCTGCACCGGTTCTACGCGATCCGCATCAAGGAGTGGTCCGGCTGCGTCACCGAGGCCGTCGAGCGCGGGGAACTGCCCGCGGGCACCGACCCGGACGAGGTGATCCGCGCCGTGTCGGCGCCGCTCTACTACCGGCTGCTGGCCAGCGGCGACCCGCTCGACGAGGCGGCGGCGGACCGTGCCGCCGAGGCCGCCGC
>NZ_JBEXPH010000227.1:0-11849 GCF_040611955.1 Streptomyces sp. NPDC006510
TCGATCCCCGGCGGCATTCCCACCGACCCGACCATCTACCGCTTCTACGAGATGCTCCAGGTCTACGGCACCACCCTCAAGGCCCTGGTCCACGAGCAGTTCGGCGACGGAATCATCTCCGCGATCAACTTCAAGCTGGACGTGAAGAAGGTCGCCGACCCCGAGGGCGGCGAGCGCGCCGTGATCACCCTGGACGGCAAGTACCTTCCGACCAAGCCCTTCTGAGGCCCCATCAGATCATGACCCGGGCGGGCCCGGCCCCGTCGCCGGGCCGCCCCCACACCAATCCACTTCCACCGGAGGTCTCCCCGTGGACTTCGCCCAGCACACCACCGACATCGCCCGCAAGAATGTCGAAGAGGGCGGACGCCCCTTCGCCACCGTCATCCTCAAGGACGGCGAGGTCCTCGCCGAGAACCCCAGCGGGGTCGCCCAGACCAACGACCCCACCGCCCACGCCGAGATCCTCGCCATCCCGGAGGCCTGCCGGAAGCTCGGCACCGAGCGCCTGGCCGGCTCGACCATCTACGTACTCGCCCACCCCTGCCCGATGTGCCTGGGATCGCTGTACTACTGCTCCCCCGACGAGGGGGCGGATAGCATTCCGAGAGCTGCGAGTCCGCATCGAGCCGACAGGGGAACGGATGGCTGAGTCGGAGTTTCCGCCGACACACGTGGCCGGCCGGGGGCGCGGTTGGTACCGGGGTGACTGTCACGTGCATTCGGTGTACTCGGACGGCGAGCTGACGCCGGAGCAACTCGCGGCCGGTGCACGTGCGTCGGGGCTGGATTTCCTGGCGACCACCGAACACAACACGTCCGAGGCGCACGGCGCCTGGAGCCGGCACGTCGGTGACGATCTGCTGGTGATCCTCGGCGAAGAGGTCACTACCCGGACCGGGCACTGGCTCGCGTTGGGCATCCGCCCCGGACAGGTGGTCGACTGGCGGTACGGCCTGCGGGACGAGCGGGTCGAGCGGCAGCTGGACGAGGTCCATCGGGCCGGTGGGCTGTGCGTGGCGGCCCATCCGCACGCACCGTACCCCTCGGGCACGTTCATGTACCCGTACCAGGGGTTCGATGTGGTCGAGGTGTGGAACGGGCTGTGGAGCTCGGACGCGCCATGGAATGCCGACAACGAGGCGGCCCTGGCCGAGTGGGGCCGTGGCCTGGCCGCAGACATCCACCGGGGGCGGTGGCGGCCGGCGATGGGCAACAGTGACACGCACCTGGAGGGCCAGATCGGAATCCCGCACACCGTCGTGCCGGCCGAGGAACTGAGCGCCGACGCGATCCTCGCCGGGATCCGGGCCGGCCGGAGCTGGATCGCCGGATCGGCCGCTGTCGAGCTGTCGTTCACGGCCTCGGCCGGCGACCGGAGCGCCGGGATCGGTGAGCGGCTGAAGGCAGGCGCCGCGCCGGCCGAGGTGCGGGTGGGCGTACGTGGTGTGCCCTCGGGCACTGTCAGCTTGCACACCGAGTCGGGCAACATGCATCGCGCGTCGTTGCCCGACTCGGGGGCAGGCACCGTGGAGTGGCGCACCGGCGCGGCGGATGCCGCGTTCGTGCGTGTCGAGGTACGCCATCCGGACGGCACATGGCGGCGCTCAGCAACCCGATCGTCCTGATCTGAACGAGTAACGCCGGCGCCGCCGGCGTGTTCGTCCCGCAGGCGACCGGTAGGTGCGTCCCGCCCGGTCAGTCGGTGGTCGGCCGCACCGGTTGCGCCAGGTGCTGCCACAGGAAGGTATGGATCAGTGCCTGGATGTGGGCGGACTGCTCGTTGTCGGCGGCGCCCGCGTGGCCACCGCCGGTGTTCTCGTGGAACAGGACCGGGTGACCGAGTTCGCGCAGCCGTGCGGCCGTTTTGCGGGCATGGCCGGGGTGGACCCGGTCGTCACGGGTGGAGGTCGTCAGCAGGACCGGCGGGTAGACCTGGTCCGCGGTGAGCCGGTGGTACGGAGAGAGCTCACGGAGGTGCGGGCGATCGGCTTCGTTGTCCGGGTTGCCGTACTCGGCGGTCCAGGACGCGCCGGCGAGGAGCTTGTGGAAGCGGAGCATGTCCAGCAGCGGTACCTGGGCGACGATCGCGCCGAACAGATGCGGACAGCGGGTGATCATCGCGCCCATCAGCAGGCCGCCGTTGCTTCCCCCCGCGGCGCCCAGCATGGCCGGGGTGGTGATGCCCCGTGCGACGAGATCCGTGGCGACGGCCGCGAAGTCCTCGAAGGCGCGCGGCCGGTCCGCGCCGAGCGCGGCCAGGTGCCAGTCCGGTCCGTACTCGCCGCCGCCCCGGATGTTGGCGATCACGTAGGTGCCGCCGCGCTCCAGCCACGCCCGGCCCGTCACCGCGTCGTAGGACGGGACGAGGGGGACCTCGAAACCGCCGTAGCCGTAGAGCAGCGCGGGACCGGGGCCGGGACGGTCAGGGGTGGGAACGGGGCCGATCACGAAGTAGGGCACCCGCGTGCCGTCCTGGGAGGTCGCGAAGAACTGCTCCACATCCAGACCGGCCGTGTCGAAGCGCTGCGGAGCCTGCTTGAGGATCTCGGAGTCGGCGCCGATCCGCCCGTGGTGGAGGGCGGACGGCTGCAAGAATCCCGACACGTCCAGGAAGTACTCGTCGGAGATGTCCGGGTCCGTGTCCACGACCGTGGCGGAGGACAGCGACGGGACGTCCGCGAGCGGCCTGCGTGCCCAACCGCCCGAGGGGGTGGGGGCGAGGACCTCGATGCGGGTGCTGACGTCGCGCATCGTCGCCAGGATCAGATGGTGGCGGGTCCAGGAGTGCCCGGCCAGGGCCGTCCGCTCGTCCGGGGTGAACAGCACCTCCGCGGTGCGGTCACCTGCCAGGAAGGCGTCGAAGCCGAACGCCAGCAGGGAGCCCGCCGGCTGCCCGAGCCAGTCCGACTTCGGGGCGACGATGAGGTGCTGTCGATGCGGGTAGGCACTGGCGTCGTCGGGAACGTCGATCTTGACGAGGGTGCCGTCCGGGGTCAGCAGGAACGTCTCGCTGCGGAAGAAGTCCAGCCACCGGTCGACGAAGTCCCGCTCGAAACCGGGTGTGGTGTCGCGCCGGCCCCAGGCCGCCACGTCTCCCGTCCCGGCCTCGAAGACCTGGGCGGACTCCTCCAGTGGCGTGCCGCGGCGCCATCTGCGTACGGTTCGCGGATAGCCGGCTTCGGTCAGCGAGCCGGGGCCCAGGTCCGTGGCGATGAAGACGGTGTCGGCGTCGATCCACCCGATCCGGGTCTTCGCCTCCCCCACCTGGAAGCCGCCCTCGACGAACGTCCGGGTGGCGAGGTCGAATTCGCGGATCACGACGGCGTCACCGCCGTCGCGCGACAAGCACACCAGCGCCCGGTCGTACTCGGGGTGGCGCACCTGTGCACCCGCCCACACCCACTTCTCGTCCTCCGCCGCGGCGAGCGCGTCGACGTCGAGAAGGACTTCCCACTCGGGCGAGTCCTTGCGGTACTGCTCCAGCGTCGTACGCCGCCACACACCACGCACATGCCCGGCGTCCTGCCAGAAGTTGTAGAGGAACGCTCCGCGACGGACGGTGTAGGGGATACGGTCCGTGGCGTCCAGCACCTCCCGCAGGCTCTCCTTCAGGGATGCGAACCCGGCGTCGGCGGCCAGCGCCGCCGCCGTCTCGGCGTTCCGCTCGGCCACCCACTGGAGGGCGGCCTCACCGTCGATGTCTTCCAGCCACAGGTACGGATCTTCATCAGTCACGCGTCGCATTGTGCAGGCATGCGACGCGTGCCGAGAAACACATCCACTCGTCGCCCGGACCTCCGCGCCGTCCGCGTGCGGGTTCACAGCCAGCCACGGCGGGCCGCGATCACGCCGGCCTGGAAGCGGTTGGCCGCGCCGAGGAGGTCGTGGAGGCGGCTGATGCGGCGGCGCATGGTGCGTACGGACCAGCCGAGCTGGCGGGCTATCGCCTCGTCCTTGAGGCCGCTGACCAGCAGGGTGAGTACGAGTCGGTCCTCCTCGCCGAGGGGGTCCTCGGCGGGGGCGTTGAGGGGCAGGGCCTGCTTCCAGCACATCTCCCAGTAGCCGGTCAGGGCGTCGAGCAGGGTGGACGGGCGGATCACCGCGGCCCGGACGTCGTCGAGGTCGAGGGAGAGCGGCATCAGGGCGAGTTTTCGGTCGGCGATGGCGAGTTTGATGCCCAGGCCCGGCAGGACACGGGCCTGTTCGCCGTGCCGGACCAGCTCGCGGATGTCGTCGAGGACGCCCGGCCATTCCAGGGCCTCGGGGGCGTAGACCGCGCGGTACCGTACGCCGCGTCCCAGTGCCGTCGCCTCCACCGGGTTGGAGGTGGTCAGGGCGTACGGCGGCCGGTCCAGGGTCATCACGTCCTCGTGGGCCTCCTGCTGGAGTCGCACGAACCAGCGGCCGAGTGCCTCGCTGCCGGTGGTGATCTCCACCTCGTCCTCGTCCGTGGCTCCGGTGCGCGCCGCGGCGAACAGCCGGGACAGCTCGTCTGCCGCCGAACGGACCTTCTCCAGCTCGTTGCTTCTGGCCCGCACCAGTGCCTCGACGGCGGCCCCGGGCTCGATCGCGGCGTACCGGCGGCGGGTGCCGGCGAGCCGGCCGACCAGTCCGTGGTCGCGGAGCCGGTCCAGTGCTCTGGCGACGCGCTCGGCCGAACAGCCGAGGTCCGCGGTGAGTTCGGCGGGTGCCGCCGTCCGCCGGGTCAGGACGGCTCGGTAGACGCTCTCGTCGAACGGATCGATGCCTGCCGCCGTGAGTCGCGGTGTCTCGGGAGTCATGGACGGATGGTGGCCCAGTTGTGCCAGCGGCAGCAATGGGCCACGAAGATCCATTGTGCGGCAAGTGCCCGCACCACTAGGACCTTTACGCATGGCAATGAAGTCACGAAGATCGCGTCATGCCGCTCTCGCCGCTGTTGTTCTCGCCGGCACGCTGGCGGCGGTACCGGGTGCCGCCGACGCGTCCGCGCCCGGCCCTTCGCAACGAGTGATCGTCGAGCTGTCCGGGAACCCGGCGGTCACCGCCGCACCCGGCGGATCGCTGCTGTCCGCCGAGGCCGCCCGCGGCATCGGCACCGCCCGCCGCGCGCTCGACGCGCGGCAGAGGACATTCCTCGGCTCGGCGAAGCGCGCCGGGCTGCACCCATCGGCAACCCGCAGGCTGGGGCTGCTCATCGATGCCGTGGCGATGACGGTGCCCGCGTCCGAGGTGGCGCGGCTGTCCTCGCTGCCGGGTGTCACCGCCGTCCGCGCCGACACCCGGGTGCTGACGAAGACGGACGTGAGCGTGCCGCTGATCGGCGCACCCGGCGTCTGGCAGCGCAAGGACCCCGCCGGGAGCCGCGTCACCGGCAAGGGGACCACCGTCGCGATCCTGGACAGCGGGGTGGACTACACCCACCCCGACCTGGGTGGCGGACTCGGCAAGGGCCACAAGGTCGTCGGCGGGCACGACTTCGTCAACGGTGACGAGGACCCGATGGACGACAACGGCCACGGCACCCATGTCGCCGGGATCATCGCGGGCAAGGCCGCGAAGAAGGGCGGCGTCACGGGTGTGGCGCCGGGCGCGAACCTGCTGGCCTACAAGGTGATGGACGCCGACGGCTCCGGCTACACGTCCGACATCATCGCCGGCATCGAGGCGGCCTCCGATCCGGCCAACCCGCACCGCGCCGATGTCATCAACCTGAGCCTCGGCGGCCCCGGTGACGGCACCGACCCGCTGGGCCGCGCCGCTGCCGCGGCCGTACGCGCCGGTGTGGTCGTGGTGGCCGCGGCCGGCAACGACGGACCGGGCACGGGTACGGTCAGCAGCCCCGCGACGGCCGACGGCGTGGTCGCGGTCGGCGCGTCGACGAGCAATCTGCGGTTGCCCAGCGCGTACCTGGCGGGCAGGAAACCCGAGTTGATCCAGAGTTACCGCGGAATCCTGTCCGCGAACCCGCCGCAGCGCCCCGTCACGGCACCGCTCGTCGATGTCGGCGAGGGCACCCCCGAGGACTGGAAGCGGGTCGGCGACGTACGCGGAAAGATCGTACGGGCCCGGATGCTCATCGCCTCCGACGCCCAGTACCTGACGGCGAGCGCGGTGGAATGGGCGCAGGAGGCGGAGAAGCGCGGCGCGATCGCCGTGCTGGCCGGCCTGCCCTCCAACGACGGCCCGGTGTTCGCGGCCGGAGCGCCCGGAGAGGTCCGGCCGCCGGAGGTGAGCCCTGAGCCGGGAGTGGCGCAGGTGCCGTCCTCGCCCGCGCGGATCGACGCCTCCGGGGACTCGCTGCGCATGGACCGTCTGGTGGTCATGGGCATGGACTCGACCCAGTACACGGAGTTGAGCGCCCGGCTCGCCGTGGGGAAGGTCTCCGTGACGCTGCACAGCACCGACACCACCGACCGGATCGCCTCGTTCTCCTCACGCGGTCCCTCCCAGAGGTTCGGCCTGAAGCCCGATCTGGTCGCACCGGGCGTGGAGATCCGCTCCACCGTGCCCAAGGCGCTCTACGGGCCCGGCCAGTACCGCATGTCGGGCACGTCGATGGCGGCCCCGCACGTCGCCGGCGCGGCGGCCCTGCTGCGCCAGCTGCACCCCGGCCGGACGCCCGCCGAGATCAAGGCCGCGCTGGTCGGCACCGCCGAGCCGCTGAGCGGCAGCGGGCCCACGACACAGGGATCGGGCCGGCTCGATGTGGCCGCGGCCGCCTCGGCCACGGTCGGCGCCGCACCGGCCTCGGTGTCCTTCGGACTCGCCGACCTGTCCGGCCAGCGGGTCGGCGGCACCGCGAAGGTGACGCTGCGGAACTCCGGCAAGCGGCAGGTCACCACCACGCTGCGGATCGACGGCCGGGCCTCGGTCTCACCGAAGCGGGTCACCATCCCGGCGGGGCGGACCGCGACCGTCACGGTCTCGCTGCGTGTCGCCCGGCCGGCCGCGGGCACCGAGATCAGCGGCCGCCTCACGGCGACCCCCGACCGGGGACCGGCGATCCACGTGCCCTATCTGCTCGCCGTCCGGTACCTGGCCGTCCAGGCCGCACCCGACCCGAGCGACGGTCACTCGACAGTGCACATCGCCCCTCCGACCCGGCTGGCCGCACCACCGGTCGTCACCGTCACCCCGCCTCATGGCAAGGCCGTCGAGGTCACGTCCACCCTGGATCCCGCCAGCGGCTACTACCGGGCCGAGGTGACCGGCAGCGCGGCCGGTGCCTACCGGGTCTCGGTTCGCGGCACCGCCGGTACCGGGCAGCGGCTCACCGGCGCCGGTGCCTTCGAGGTCACGCCGGTCGACAGCCGCCAGAACCGCTGGAAGCCGGTGGGGCCAAACGGCCAGGCCGGCTCCATCACCCTCGCCCCGGGCCGGCCGGAGCAGGCCGTCCTCACCCAGTACCAGAAGGCGGCTCCCTGGCTGACCACCGACAACGGGGCCTCCTGGCGGCAGTTGGGACGGCTGCCGGTCGCGGACGGCACGGGGCAGCTCGTGGTGGACGCGAAGAATCCCGACCGCTGGTGGTACTCCGTGAACAGCGTCCACGATTTCAGTCGCCGGGGTGCCGTCCTGCGCACCGACGACAACGGCCGTACCTGGCGCAAGCTCGACGTCCCGGACACCCGCATCACGGCGCTCACCGCCGATGAGCAAACCCGCACCCTGGTCGCGGTCACCTCCGACGCGCTGCTGGTCAGCACGGACGCGGGCGACCACTGGACGACGTATCCGACCGGTGTTTCCGGCGCCGTCACCGCCGCCGCGGTCACCGGTGACACCCTCTACATGACGACGAACGGCGGTGTCTGGACCCGCTCCGGCATCGGCTCGGGCAACCCCGGCGAGGCGCGAAGGCTCTTCGAGGCGGCCGTCGGGCACGTCGGCGGGCTTGCCGTCGACTCCTCGGTCGTGGCGGTGTACGTCATGGGCACCGGAGTTGTCGGTTCCCGTGACGGCGGGAAGACCTGGTCCACCCTGCTGCCGATGGCGGAGGGCGGCCTCGGCCTGACCGTCTCGGGTGGCGATCTGTACCTGAGCACGGTGTCCGGAAGCGGCCGGCTCAGCCGCGACCACGGGCAGACGTGGACCACGGTCGCCGTGCCGTCGCGCGCGGCACTGCCGGTGGACTACGACCGCTGGGCCGACGGTTCCGTCACCGTCTCCAGTGAGCAGGACGGTGTCTACCGGGGTACCGGGGACGGCACCGGATATCGACGGATCGGCGTCCAGGGTCTGACCGTCCAGGACCTCGCGGTCAGTGACGGCCATCTGCTGGCCGCCACCGACAGCGCGATCTACCGCACCGCCCTTCCCGTCGCGAGCCCGGAGTGGGGCCGGTCGGGCGGCGAGGGCATGAGGGGGGTCACCGTCCCGCAACTCGCCGTGTCGGCCAAGGATCCGAAGGTGATCTGGAAGGTCCGGCGCACCGCGTTCGGCTCGTTCACCGTCGAACGCAGCGGCAACGGCGGCGCCACCTGGGAGAAGAGGGGCAGTTCGGCAGAGGTGCCGACGGCGCTCCTGGTACACCCCGCCGACCCGGACCGGGTGATGGTCAGCTTCCGGAGCCTGCTGGGCCAGGGGCTGTTCGCCACCGGCGACGGCGGCGCGACGTGGAAGAACCTGTACCACGAGCGCTCCTTCGACACCATCGCGGGCGATCCCGCCGACCCGCTGCGCCTGTGGCTCGGCAACCGTTCCGGTCTCTATCGGTCGGACGACGGCGGGGTGACCGTCACCCGGGTCGCCGACGGCCCGGTGACCGCGATCGACATCGACGGACGACGTCTCGTCATCGGCGGCGACAGCGTCCGCGTCAGCACCGACGGCGGCCGGACCTTCCGCGCCGCGGACACCGGTCCTCTCGCGATCCATGTCTCCGACCTGCTCCGGGTCGGGGACACGTACTACGCGGCCACCACACGTTCCGGGGCCAGCGGTCTCCTGCAGGGCGGCCGCGGCGTGCTGCGGAGCACCGACCGCGGTCGGAGCTGGCACAACATCTCGACCGGCCTGCAGAACACCGATACGACGAAGCTGGCCGCGAGCGCCGACGGCCGCACGCTCTACGTCGGCACCATCGACGGCGGCGTGCACCGTCTCAGCCTGCGCCGCCGCTGAGCACCACGCACCGGGCGCCCGGACGGAACCTCTCTGTCCGGGCGCCCGGTCCGCGCGCGGGGCGCTTCAGCGGCGGTTCCGGTGCGGCTTCCGGCCCAGGGCGCTGTGCACGGGGAGTGCGCCGAGCGGCGACATCGCCTGTCACCACACCGATGGCGCCAGCGAGGCACTGGCCGCGACGCCCCGGTAAGCCGTACCGCGGCACGGCGATCAAGGCCTCGACGCGCCGGAGCCGGCCAGGCACGAGATCGTTGGGCTGGGGCCGGGCGGAGCGGGGCAGTGCGGATAGAGCGTCATCAGGTGGGCGAGGCCATGGTCTCGGCGGCGCGCACGGACTTCGTCGACCGTATCGGGGGTCAGGTCGGGTCCATGTCCAAGGCCGGCCCGATGGCCACGTTCGAACGGCAGTCGCTCGCGGAGGGGTTTCTCGACTACCTGGGCGCACTGTCCGTCGAGACGCCGGGCCTCGAAAGCCCGGAGGCCAAAGCCGTTCTGAAGGACGCCACCGAGGCCGCGGCGGGCGCGGTCGCGTACGCGGCGTACCACCCGCAGGTCTCGTTCCAGAATTGATCACGGCCGGGCTCACCAGGGGCAACGACAGGGACGCAGGATGCGCGTCGCAGCGACCGCGGTGAGCTGCGAGCCGATGTGGCAGTGCAGGCCGACCAGCTGCATCGTGGCTGGGTAAAGAACCCGGGCGACGGCTCGCCCGCGGAGCAGACGTCCAGGCCGAGGCCCTCCCGCCGCACTCGGTGCACATCGTTGTGACGGGGCTTGGCCTATGTTGAGCCAATGTCCGACAATGACGAACCACCGAGCGTCCTGGGTACTGAGGAGGCCGGCACTGGCATGGAGCTGCCCGCAACCTTGCATATCGCCGGACTTGTGCTGAGACGGGCGGAAAGCCCTCCATACCTGGCCTGCTGGAGCGGATACTTCCCGGGGCCGGAAGGCTCGGAACCAGCCGGTATGAATGTGGTGATCGAGCCGGCGGCCCCGCCGGAAGAGACCACCCTCCAACTCGCTCACGACGTCGTGAGCCGTTTCCACGACTTCGTCGCTCAAGCACTGGAGTACTGCCGCACCCGACTCCGGGAGCGACGTTTTGACCTCACAGCCAAGGAACTGAGCTGGCTGGACCTTCCGGAGTTGCCGTTGGCAGTTCCCGAAGCAACGGTGTGGGCCGACCAGACCTGGGCAATCCGCTTCACCGAGAGCAGGCTTCGGCTGGCGGACCCCTACGGAATCCTCGTGACTTTCAACGGAACGCAGCCTGTCGACCTCCAGGGCATCGACGACGAGCGATGAACCGCTCGTTGCACCATCGCGAACTCGGAGGTCCAGTCGGTGCTGGGGCTTTTTGCCGGTGTCCCCGGCGGAACGCTCACGGTCGCCCGGGTTCGCGGAGGCGCACCGTCCACTGAAGGTCGCGGGGCTCGCTGTCGCGGGTGGACGGCCGGATCTCACGGTCGACGCCGACGGCGCGGCGCACATTGAGGCGCCGAAGGGACTGACGGTGCGGAGGCAGTACCCGACGCCCCATCGACGCGGAGCGGCCGCACCGCCCGGCCCCGGGCGGGACCCTGTGCGCCGGGCCGGGGTGCTGCCTCGGACCGGGCCGCCCACCCGGTTCTCCGGACGGCGGCGGCGACCGCGGTACGACGGATCAGCGCACCCCTCCTCGCGGCTTCAGCACCACCGGCGGCAGTTCGGGGGCGGGCAGGCGGTCGCCGTCGTAGCCCTTCACGTCGCCGAAGCGGGAGCTTTCCGTCCAGCCGCGCCCGGCCTCCTCGATCTCCTCGTGGAACCGCCCGATGAAGTTCCACCACGTCTCACCCCGCTTCAGCGTTTCCCCAGGTCAGACCCTTTGAGTCCGTGAGGGGTCAGCAAAGGGTCAGCATCGCGACGGGATGGTTCCCTGCGACCTTGGTGCGGGAGCGTCCTGCCCAGCCTCAGGCGGTCAGGCCGACGTCCAGGAGCATGGCCGCCTTGCCTAGCGAGCCGGGCATGAGATGCCGGTAGATCTTGAACGTCACGTCGATACTCTTGTGCCCCATCCACTCAGCCACGTCGGTGATGGGAATGCGATTGGACAGGCAATTCGAGGCGAAGAAGTGCCGGAACCCATACATGACCATCCCATCAGGTATATCCAATCCCCCGGCCCTTTTCATTCTCTGCCACTGGTTCGACAGGTAGCAGTACGGGAATGTCTTCGCGGGATCCGCCGGGTGCCTGAGAAGGTAGTTGTCTCATACTGGGGAGGCTTGACCCCATCCAGCGGGGGGAACGGGTCAATACGCGCGGGCAGCGTCCCGTCGCCCCGGCCACTGGCCGCGTGAAGGGCGGGAACTGCTTCTCCGCCGACAAGCCGTCCTGGTGCCTCACGGGCAACCCCCGCACCTGGGTCCGCAAACGTGACGGGCTGCGCCTCACCCCCCGCCGAGGCCGGAACTCTCGTCTCCTTCCGCGCCGCCTAGCCCTTGGCAGGGCTCCCGCTCGTCGCAGTTCCAGCAGGCGGGAGACGTCGTCTGCCCGGTCGTCGCCGCGTTCGTTCTCGCGGCGATCCGCAGCGTCGACTGGGAGCCACGGGTCCGCGACTGCCTCACCGGCCTGTACCACTACGAGGACCTGTGGGCCGAGTACGGCCTAGTACTCCAGTACGGTTTCGTGATCTATCCCGTGGGTTCATCGGCGGATCGTCGTCGGTAGTGGCTGCGACGGGCTGTGGCCTGGTGCTT
>NZ_JBEXPH010000228.1:0-11813 GCF_040611955.1 Streptomyces sp. NPDC006510
CCCGGCCGCACCCGTCCGCCGAAGCCGCTCCGCCCCGAGAGCGGGGGCGATACGGGGCCCGGCGCGCCGCCCGCGGGCGGACCCGGCCGGCAGCCACCGGCCGACGGGGAGAGCGACGAGGGCGGGGGCGGCGAGGGCCCGCAGGATTCGTCGGAGGACTCCCCGGAGGACTGACGCTCCCGGGCGGACCGACGGGACCGGTGGAGCGCCGGGCGGACACATCACCGCCCGGCGCTCCCGTGCTGTCCGGGACATTCAGGAACAGGTGAACCGGGCCGCGGCCCAGTCCCCGTGGTCACCGGTCTTGGAGCCGTTGGTGTCCGTGACCTTCAGGTGCACATGGCGCGCACCGTCGAGCTTCACATCGACCGGCACGGTCGCCGAGGCCCCGGTCACCTTCGGGGAGGTCCACAGCACCTTGCCGTCGGCCTCGACCGAGAAGGCGACCTCGCCGTAGCCGTTGATCTCGTCGTCGATCCCGGCGTCGGCGGTGAACGCGGTGCAGCGCCCGCCGAGATAGACCTCGATGTCGGAGTCGGCGTGGGTGCCGATCCCCTTCTCGTACGTCTTGCCGGCGAGGGTCAGCCGGTGCCCGTCGGTCGCGCCCGACTCGCCGTTGCTGCGGTCCCGTTCGGCCGGCCCGTAGCCGTTGGTGGACTTCAGCCACACCAGATCGCTCGCCCAGGCCTCGCCGGTGGGCGGCGGTGGCATCACCCCGGCAGCGAACCGCTGTGTGGCGGTCCGGGACTCACCGGCCGACCGGTAGCGGACGAGCGCGGTGATCCGGGCCTCTCCCGCCGTGGCGTCTTTCGCGGGGGTGACGGACACCTCGACCCGCCGGGTGGCGCCCGCCGGGATCCGGTCCACCGTCGCGGTCCGTGCGACCTGCCAGCCCTCGGGTACGTCCAGGCCGACCTCGGCGTCCGTCACATCGGCCGTGCCCGCGGTGACATCGACGGCGACGGTGCCCTCGGCCCCGGCACCGACCTCCTGCCCGGACGGCGCGGAAACCACGGCGCTCGCCCCGGCGGCCCGCCCGCCGACGGCGCTGGTGTGCTTCAGCTTCACGGTGAACTCCTCGCCGGTGGACAGCGGCGCGGTCTTGATCTTCACGACACCGCCGCGGTCGTCCCGGTCGTACCACCAGCCCTGCCTCGCCTCCTGGTAGGCGTCGGCGGAACCCAGCCGGGGCAGCTTTCCGCCGAGCTCGACCGCGCTCGGGGCGGAGCCGGTGTGCACGCTGAACTCGTACGGGCGGCTGCGCTGCTTACCGGTGAAATCGCCCTTGCTCGCGCCGATCCGCACGCTCACGTCGCCCGCGCCCCGGTCCGGTGCGTCCACGTCGGCCCGCTGGGTGGCGTACTTGCCGTCGCGGTGCTGCCGGGTGACGCCGTCGTCCTCGTACAGCGTGAAGGACGACCTGCCCTGCGGGTAGATGTCCCAGGCGAGCGGGGAACCGGCGGTGCGGTCCTTGTACGAGCGGATGCCGGGCCACATCGGCACACTGGCACCGCCCTTGACGAACAGCGGCAGGGTGTCGAGCGGGGCGCTGTAGTCGTCGACGGTGACCGGGCCCTGATACGTCCGCCCGCTCCAGTAGTCGGTCCAGGTGCCCTTCGGCAGATAGATGCCGTCCCGCTCGGTGCTGTCCTGGTAGACCGGGGCGACGAGGAAGTCCTCGCCGGACATGAACTCGTACTTCGCCGCGTCCGACGCCGCCTTCGGGTCGTCCGGGTATTCGAGGACGAGCGGGCGGACCATGCCGACGCCGGTCTTCGTCGCCTCGTGCGCGTAGGAGTACTGGTAGGGCAGCAGCGACTCCTTGAGCTTGAGGTAGTCGCGGTTGATGCCGGTGTACGGCTCTCCGTACCGGAAGGGCTGCTTGTCGCTGGCCGCCCAGCCGTCCATCGTCATCGTGGTCCCCAGGAACATCTTCCACTGGAGGTCACGGGTGTAGGTCTTGGCACTGCCGCCGAAGATGCCGTCGACGTCCCCGGTGGTGTAGGCGAGACCGGACATCGTGGCGCCCGCGTAGGTCGGGATCTGCCACCGGATGTAGTCCCAGGTGCCGTACTGGTCACCGGACCACTGCACGCCGCAGCGCTGCGCGCCCGACCAGCTCTCGGGGGCGTAGGTGAAGCCGCGGGCGTCGCTGTTGTCCTCGATGCCCCGGTACGCGTCCTTGCAGCCGTCCAGGGCGAACTTGTAGCCGGCGCCGACCCAGGCGACGTCCAGCTTGGCGACCCGCTGGCCCGCCTTGACCTGGTCGGCGATCTTGTCGATGCCGTCCTCGGTCCACAGGCCGAGCTGCATGCCGCGGTCCTGGAGACCCTTGGCGGTCTCGGCGAGGTCCTCGTGGCCGCAGCCGTAGCCGTCGTTGACGAGCATCCAGCCGTTCGGCATGTCGTGCTCGACGTAACCGTCGGCGACCTTCAGGGCGTCCAGAGTGTGGCGCTCGCCGCGGTTGGCGTTGTGCAGGTAGCAGTCGGCGTCGCCGATCTCCATCCCGTACACGGGCGGCAGGAAGGGCTTGCCGGTGAGCTTCGTGTACTGCCCGATGACGTCCTTGGCGCTGTCGCCCGCGAAGTAGTAGGCGTCGAAGCGCTTCTCCTTCGCGCTGGTGGTCACCGGGTCGGTGAAGGCGTAGGTGTTGGGCGCGTAGGTGTTGCGGAAGACGCCGTAGCCGGCCGAGGAGAGGTAGAACGGCACCGAGTTGGGGTGGCCGCCGTCGTTCCAGTTGTAGTCGACGCCGACCTCTACGGTCTTGTCGCGGTGCGAGGTGTTGCCCCGGCCGTTCTGCATGCCGGCACCGTAGAACTGCTCGTCGGCGCCGCGGGCCAGCGTCTGGGTGGTCTTCTCACCGTTCCAGCTCAGCCCCTTGGCCTCGGACCAGACCTGACTGCCGTCCGCCCGGTACAGGGCGAAGCGCAGGGGCGATTTGTAGGCGCGCAGGGTGACGCTGCCGGTGGAGAGTTCGTAGCGGTCGCTCCGCTCCTTCCACCGGGTGTGCGGCGGAGTGCCCTGCGGCAGGACGATGTCGTCGCCGGTCGGGTCCGAGAACGTGCCGTCGGGGGCGAGTTCGATACGGAAGGTCTCGGCGGAGACGAAGCTGACCCGCGCCTCGGCGGCGCCGGCCTTCAGGTGGTAGACGGCTCCGTCGGCGGAGAATCCGGTGAGATCGCCGACCGTGGTGTCCGGCTCGGCGGCGTCGGCCCGGGCCGCGCCGGGGCCCGCGAAGACGGCGAGCAGCCCCAGCAAGGCTGCAACTGCCGCCGATCTGATGCGCGTTGATGATTGCATAGAGCGCTTTTAGCGCAGCATCGAGCACTTGACCATGGACAAAACGGAACCGGCCCTGAACTTCGTCGAGAAGTCCAAGGCCGGTTCATCGGGTACGTCCGGTGGGAAATCAGCGGGTTGTCACCCTGTGCGGCGCTAGAGGGCGACGCCCAGCAGTGCGTCGACGGTGCGCGAGACGAGGCCGGGTGCGCCCTCGTCCGTACCGCCCTCCGCGTTCTGCCGCTCGGCCCAGCGGTCCACGGCGGCCAGCGCGGCCGGCGCGTCCAGATCGTCGGCGAGGGCCTCGCGGACCTCCTCGACCAGGGCCTCGGCGGGCAGCCCGTCGGGCCGGGAGACGGCGGACCGCCACCGGCCGAGCCGCTCCACCGCGTCGGCGAGCACCTGGTCCGTCCACTCCCAGTCGGTCCGGTAGTGGTGCGACAGCAGTGCCAGCCGGATCGCCGCCGGGTCCACACCGTCGCGGCGCAGCTTCGAGACGAAGACCAGGTTGCCCTTGGACTTGGACATCTTCTCGCCGTTCAGGCCGACCATTCCGGCGTGAACGTAGGCCTGGGCGAAGGGGTGTTCACCGGTCAGCACCTGGGCGTGCGAGGCGCCCATCTCGTGGTGCGGGAAGGCGAGGTCGGACCCGCCTCCCTGGACGTCGAAGCCCATGCCGAGGTGGTCCAGGGCGATGGCGACGCACTCGATGTGCCAGCCGGGCCGGCCGGCGCCGAGCGAGGCGCCGTCCCAGCTCGGCTCGCCCTCACGGGCGGCCATCCAGAGCATCGGGTCGAGCGGGTTCTTCTTGCCGGGGCGCTCCGGGTCGCCGCCGCGCTCGGCGGAGAGCAGCCGCATCGCCTCGGCATCGAGGTTGGAGACCTCGCCGAAGTGCGGGTCGGTCTCGACGGAGAAGTAGACGTCGCCGTCGAGTTCGTAGGCGGCGCCGGCGTCGCGGAGCCGTTCCACGAGCGGGACGATGCCGGGTATCGCCTCCACGGCACCGATGTAGTGCTTCGGCGGAAGCATGCGCAGGGCAGTCATGTCCTCGCGGAACAGGGCCGTCTCGCGCTCGGCGAGCTCGGTCCAGTCCTGGCCGTCGCGCACGGCCCGCTCCAGCAGCGGGTCGTCCACGTCGGTCACGTTCTGGACATAGTGGACCTGCCGCTTGGTGTCGAGCCACACGCGCTGAACGAGGTCGAACGCGTTGTAGGTCGCCGCATGACCCATGTGGGTCGCGTCGTACGGCGTGATGCCGCAGACGTAGATGCGGGCGACGGGACCGGGGTCAAGAGTGATCCGTCCGCCGGTCGCGGTGTCGTGGATCCGAAGGTCGCGGCCCTTGCCAGGCAGGGCGGGGACCTCAGAAGCGGGCCAGGCATGCATGCCACGAGCGTAACCGGATGCATGTTCCGGATACGAACCGGATGCCGGATCTTGACCGAAGAGGCGCTCTTGCGCAGCGCGGCTCCATCTGCTTCGGGGCGCGGCCCCGGCACCCCGGTCCGCGCCCCTCGGCCACGCGTATACCCTGCTCCGCTCAGACCGGCGGCCAGGGTATCGACGGCCATTCCCCGCTCGGCTCCGGGTGCCGCCCGGTCGCCCTCAGCCCTGCCACGCGGCCCCGCAACGCCTCGATCTCGACCTCGGTGATCAGCTCGCCCAGCCGGGTGACGAGCGGGGTCCCCGGCGCGAGTTCCGCCCCCAGCCGCTCGACGACCTCGACAGCCTCGGCCGTCAGCGGCTCCCCCGCCCACCCCCAGAGCAGCGTGCGCAGCTTGTCGTCGGCGTTGAAGGTCACACCGTGGTCGATGCCGTAGAGCCGGCCACCGGGTGCGGGCAGCAGATGGCCGCCCTTGCGGTCGCCGTTGTTGATCACCGCGTCGAGCACGGCCAGCCGGCGCAGCCGCGCGTCGTCCGCGTGGACCAGGAGGGCGGTCCGCCCCTCGCCGACCTCGGCGTGGGCGACGGCCTTCCAGCCCTCCCCGGGCTCCTCGTCCTCGACGAGCGCGAGCAACGGGGTCTCGCCCGCCGCATCGTCCTCCTCGTCCTGGGGCGCCGCGTCGATCCACAGCTGGCACATGCCCTCGCCGTACGGGCCGTCCCGCAGCACGGTGGGCGGTACCAGCCCCCATCCGGTCGCCTCGGAGATCTCGTACGCGGCCACCTCGCGCCGGGCGAGGGTGCCGTCCGGGAAGTCCCACAGGGGCTGTTCGCCGGCCACCGGCTTGTAGACGCAGGTCGCCTCCTCGCCGTCGCGCGCGACGGTGCAGTACAGCACCGCGTTGGACGCCCCGCGGATCTGCCCGAGGACGGTGAGCTCGCCCTCGGTGAGCAGGGCGACCAGCTCGGCGCCGGTCAGGCTCCGCGACGGTATCCGTTCTGACGCGGGCATACATGTCCTTCCGGGTCGAGCGGCAGGCTGCACAGCGGGCACGGCGGGCGTCCGGCGTTCACCACGTCCAGGGCGCGCTTGGCGAAGGCCCGGGCCTGCGCGCCGCTGAGGCGGACCCGGAGCATCGGCGGACCGTTCTCCTCGTCCTGCAGCAGCCGTTCCTCGGCCTCGGCGAGGTCCTCGTCGGAGTCCACGTCCAGCTCGACGAGCGCCTGCGCCTCGACGATCATGCGCTGTTCCTCGCCGTCCCAGGCGAGCGCCATCGTGCCGACCCTGAACTCCTCCTCGACGGGGACGTCCAGGGGCGCGGTGTCGGTGACATCCATCGGTGCCACGGCGGGCACCGGGGAGTTTCCGCCGGTCCGCCGCACCACCTCGTCGAGCAGTTCGTCGATCCGCTCGGCGAGCGCGGCGACCTGCGTCTTCTCCAGGGCCACGCTGGTGACACGTCCGCCTGAGGATGCCTGCAGGAAGAACGTACGACGTCCAGGCAACCCGACCGTACCGGCCACGAAACGGTCCGGGGGGTCGTAGAGGAACACCTGACGGGACACGTCCTGTCTCCCTTGAAATTGACGGTGGATGAGGGGCGGCCGGGGCCCGGGACGTTCCCCGGGGCAAGGCGCCTACGGAGCGTCCACCCTACTGCGCGAAGCGATCACGGTGCCCCAGCGCCGCCCCCGACAGCCGCGTCCGCGTCCGCACCCGGGCGGGGCTGCTCGCGCGGCGCCAGCGACGCGAGGTCCCCGGTGTCGCCGAGCCGCAGCAGGAAGGGCCGCAGCCTGGTGTAGCGGATCGCGGTGACCGAGCAGGGGTCGGCGTGGATCCGCTGGAAGAGGTCGAGATGCATGCCGAGCGCATCGGCGACGAGGGCCTTGATGATGTCGCCGTGCGAGCACATCACGTACATGGCGTCGTCGCCGTGCCCGGCCTCGATGCGGGCGTTCCAGTCCCGTACCGCGTCGACCGCGCGCGCCTGCATGCCGCGCATCGACTCGCCGCCGGGGAACGCCGCGGCCGACGGGTGCTGCTGCACGACGGCCATCAGCGGTTCGTCGGCGAGTTCCGCGAGCTTGCGCCCCGACCAGTCACCGTAGTCGCACTCGCTGATCCGCTCCTCGGTGTGCAGTTCCAGCTCCGGCCGGGCGGCGAGCAGCGGCCGGAGGGTCTCCCGGCAGCGCTGCAGCGGACTGCTGACGGCGGCGGCCAGGGACAGCCCGGCGAGCCGTCCGGGCAGCGCCGCGGCCTGTTCGGCACCGCGCTCGTCGAGCGGGACACCGGGGGTGCGGCCCGCGAGCACCCCGGCCGTGTTGGCGGTGGAGCGTCCGTGACGTACAAGGATCAGGGTGGGCATACGGGCCAGCGTAGGCCGCCGACGGCGATGAGGTGCGCCGGGGACCCGGGCAGGGAAGAATGCGCGCGTGATCGTGGACTGTGCCATCTACCGCGACGGGCGCCGCACCGACAGCCCCGCCGACTTCTCCGATGCCCTCGCCGAGGCACGGGCCACCGGGGACGCGTTTCTCTGGATCGGGCTGCACGAACCGACGGAGAAGGAGTTCGAGCTCGTCAGCAGCGAGTTCGGACTGCACCCGCTGGCGGTGGAGGACGCCCTGAGCGCGCACCAGCGCCCCAAGCTGGAGGTGTACGACGACTCGCTCTTCGCGGTCATCAAACCGGTGGTGTACGAGCAGTCGAGCGACACGGTCAGCGCCGACGAGCTGATGGCCTTCATCGGCGACTCGTTCGTCGTGACGGTCCGGCACGGGGAGGGCGCGCCGCTCGCCGCGGTACGCCGCCGTCTGGAGGCCGAGCCGGAGGTGCTCAAGCACGGGCCGACCGCGGTGCTGTACGCGATCAGCGACGCCGTCGTGGACCACTACATAGAGGTCGCGGGCGAGCTCCAGGTCGACCTGGAGGAGCTGGAGACCGAGGTGTTCGCGCCGACCGGCGTCGGTGACACCAAGAGCACCGCGTCCCGCATCTACACCTTCAAGCGGCAGATCCTGGAGTTCCGCCGGGCCGCCGGGCCGCTGAGCTCCCCCATGGCCCGGCTGGCGAGCGCGGGCGTGCCGTTCGTCCACGAACACTCGCAGCCGTTCTTCCGGGACGTCAGCGACCATCTGACGCGCGCCAACGAGTACGTGGAGGGGCTGGACCGGCTGCTCTCCGACATCCTCTCGGCCCATCTGGCCCAGGTGGGCGTGCGGCAGAACGACGACATGCGCAAGATCTCGGCCTGGGCGGCTATGGCCGCCGTGCCGACGATGGTGGCGGGGATCTACGGCATGAACTTCGACCACATGCCCGAGCTCCGCTGGGTGTGGGCCTATCCGGCGGTGATCGCGCTGATGGCCGCGGTGGTCTTCGCGCTGTACCGGCAGTTCAAGCGCCGCGGCTGGCTCTGACGGACGGGCCGGGCACCGCACCGGTTCAGGCGAACCCGGGCTCCGGCGCCGCCGGACCACCCAGCGCGTCGCGCCGCTCGGGCTGCTCCAGGCTCACCATGCGCCGCCATCCCACGAGCCGTTCGTACGCGTAGACGGCGTGGATCCCGGCGGCCAGCACCGCCGATCTGGCCCGGGGCCAGCCCAGGATGCGGCCCATGTGGTCCATGACTGCGAGACTGACGTCGCGGTACACGCGGATCTCGGCGAGCGCGCACTCGCGCAGGGTGCGCTGAATGGTGCGGCCGTGTCCGGCGCCGGCGAAGCGGAGCAGCTCCTCGTGGCAGTACGCCAGGTGGTTGTCCTCGTCGTTGGAGATCATCTTCACGGCGCGGCCGAGGTCGGGGTGGTCGGCGAAGTGCTTGCGCAGCAGGGCCATCTGCTCGGAGGCGCGCTGCTCGGTGACCCGGCTGTGGGCGAGGTAGGTGATGATGTCGCGCTCGGAGAGCCGTTCCTCGCCCCGCAGCCGCTGATGGGCGAGGCCGATGCCGTGCTTCTCCAGCAGCATCGTGTAGTCGGTCTCGTGCGGGATCTCCGCCGGCTGGAGCCCGCGCATCCTCAGCAGCGCGTTGAAGATCCTGCCGTGCTTGTCCTCGTCGGCGCCGTGCCGTGCGATCTTGGGCGCCAGGGCGCGCTGGCTCTCGGGCACCAGGGCGGCGATCCGGCCGTTCTCCCAGCCGCCCTGGGACTCCCCGCCCGCCGCGATGGAACAGAACAGCCGGAACGACTCGTCGTCGTCGAGAATCTCCTGGAACACGTTCCTTGCCGAGAGCATCACTGCCACCTCCGTGCCGCATCCACCGAGCGACAGTCAAGTCCGGCACACCCACGCGGGCAACAGGAACGGGCCCCGGCTACGCCGGATGGGGCGCGGGGCGGCGTAACCGCCCGACCACGCGCGTTGATACGCGTAACGGCCGTGGCGGGGAGGCCCCGAGCCCCCACCACGGCCGTAGTGCCGCTCCCGGGCGTCCCGGGGCACGAACCGCGCTATGCGAGCCCGGAGCGCTCCAGCGCGTCCGTACCGGCCCGCAGGGCCGTGAGCCGCTCGTCGAGCGTGAACCCGGCCGGGGCCAGGGTCAGCGTCGTGACACCCGCGGCGGCGTAGGCCTGCATCCGCTCGGCGATCCGCTCGACCGGGCCGAGCAGCGCGGTCTGGTCGATCAGCTGGTGCGGCACCGCGGCGGCGGCACCGCTCTTGTCGCCGGACAGGTACTTGTCCTGGACCTCGGCGGCCTCCTTCTCGTAGCCCATGCGCTTCGCGAGCTGGTTGTAGAAGTTCTGCTTGCGGCTGCCCATGCCGCCCACGTACAGGGCGGTGTACGGCCGGAACATGTCCGCGAGGCCGTTGACGTCGTCACCGACGGCGAGCGGCAGGGTCGGGCAGACGTCGAAGCCCTCCATGGTCAGGCCGGCCTTCTCACGGCCCGCCCGCAGATACTTCAGCGCGGTGTCCTCAAGGTGCTCGGCGGAGGGGAAGATCAGCAGCGCGCCGTCGGCGATCTCGCCGGTCTGCTCCAGGTTCTTGGGGCCGATCGCGGCGATGTAGAGCGGGATGTGCTCGCGCTGCGGGTGGACGGTCAGCTTGATGGGCTTGCCCGGACCGTCCGGCAGCGGCAGCGTCCAGTGCTCTCCCTCGTACGAGAGCCGCTCGCGGGACATCGCCCTGCGGACGATCTCGACGTACTCCCGGGTGCGGGCCAGCGGCTTGTCGAACTTGACGCCGTACCAGCCCTCGGAGACCTGCGGTCCCGACACGCCGAGGCCGAGCCGGAACCGGCCGCCGGAGAGCGAGTCGAGGGTGGCGGCGGTCATCGCCGTCATGGCCGGCTGGCGGGCCGGGATCTGCATGATCGCGGAGCCGACGTCGATGGACTCCGTCCGGGCCGCGACCCAGGAGAGCACGGTCGGCGCGTCGGAGCCGTACGCCTCGGCCGCCCAGCAGACGTCGTAGCCGAGCCGGTCGGCCTCCTGGGCGACGGCGAGGTTGTCGCCGTCCATTCCCGCGCCCCAGTAACCGAGATTGATGCCGAGCCGCATAGCCGCTCCCCTTACCGATCAGTAACGTCCCTGAGTTCCGGACTCTAGCGCGCGGCAACGCGATCCGGCAGGGGCGACTTGAGCCCGGGTTGTCCACAGGCTTCCGCCGAGTGGGGTTCTGGCCAGTAATCTCAGCGCCCATGGAGCAGAGGCATCTCGGCCGCACCGGCCTTCGAGTGTCCCGGATCGGGCTCGGCACCCTCACCTGGGGCCGGGACACCGATGAGCACGACGCTGCCGAACAACTGAAAGCCTTCTGGGAGGCGGGCGGCACGCTGGTCGACACGGCCGATGTGTACGGCGGTGGGGAGGCCGAATATCTGCTCGGGCAGCTCGTCGACGGCCTGGTGCCCCGGCGCGATCTGGTCATCGCGACGAAGGCCGGCAGCGTGGCCGACCCGTATCGCCGGTTCGACGGGTCGCGCGGGCATCTGCTGGCCGCACTGGACGCCTCCCTGGATCGGCTCGGCACGGACCACGTGGATCTGTGGCAGATCCATGCCTTTGACCCGCTGACTCCGCTGGACGAGACCCTTCAGGCGGTGGATCTGGCGGTGTCCAGCGGGCGCGCCCGGTACGCGGGGGTGTCGAACTTCTGCGGCTGGCAGCTGGCCAAGGCGGCGACCTGGCAGCTCGCCTCGCCCGGGGGGCGCACCCGACTGGCGAGCACACAGATGGAGTACTCGCTGTTGCAGCGGGG
This sequence comes from Streptomyces sp. NPDC006510, assembly GCF_040611955.1. Classification (NCBI taxonomy): domain Bacteria; kingdom Bacillati; phylum Actinomycetota; class Actinomycetes; order Kitasatosporales; family Streptomycetaceae; genus Streptomyces; species Streptomyces sp. NPDC006510. The sequence goes on from NZ_JBEXPH010000228.1 coordinate 10,862, forward strand.
GGTGGAGCGCGAGGTGCTGCCCGCCGCCCTCGATCTCGGCGTCGGGCTGCTGCCCTCCTCCCCGCTGGGCCGTGGGGTCCTCACCGGGAAGTACCGGTCGGGCACTCCGGCGGACTCGCGCGGCGCCTCGGAGCTGCTGGCTCCGTTCGTCGAGCCGTATCTCGACGATGCGGCGAGCCGCATCGTGGACGCGGTGGCGACGGCGGCGGACGGCCTGGCCACGACGCCGCTCCAGGTGGCTCTCGCCTGGGTGCGGGACCGGCCCGGAGTGGTGGCCCCGATCGTCGGCGCGCGCAACGCGCAGCAGCTCACGCAGGCATTGTCAGTGGAGGCGCTTAGTCTTCCTGACGAGATCTGCCAGGCGCTCGACGATGTGTCGGCGCCCGTGCACCGCTATCCCGACCAGGACTGGAGCACGCTGTGACTGCGCTTCCCCGGGGGGAAACCCCCGGCTCCCCGGCCGACGACGACGGCGTCGTCGCGCCCCCCTCCGCCGCCGTGCCCGACCCGTCCGCCGGGGACGGGTCGGGGACGGACGGCGACTCCGGGACCGCCGGGGCGGGCGACGCGGAGCCGACCCCCGGGACCGGCGAACCGGCCGACGAGACGGACGACGCAGCCGACGATCCGGCGGACGACGCGGCGGACGCAGTCGACGACACCGGGGACGAGGCCGACGACGCCGGGGCCGGGGATGGCGACTCCGAGGCCGGGGCGGACACCGCCCCCGCACCGCTCTCCGAGGCCGAGGCCGAGCTCGCCGCCCAGCGTGAGCTCCGGGAGCGGATCGAGAAGCGCAAGGCCGAGAAGGAAGGCCCCATCGCCGCCGGGGGGAAGCTGAGCGGCAAGGCGGCCGACCTGCTGGCGGCCGTGCGCGCGGTGGAGAGCGGCGAGCAGCCCGTCGGCTCGTTCTTCGACTCGCCCGCACCCGCCGCCCCCCGCCGCACCGCAC
>NZ_JBEXPH010000229.1:0-11735 GCF_040611955.1 Streptomyces sp. NPDC006510
GGCAACCGGTTCGAGTCCCTGCCGGAGGAGATCGGCGACCTGGCCCGGCTCGAAGAGCTGCGCGCCCGAGGGCTGACCTGCGCGGTGCCCGAGGCCGTGGGCCGATTGCGGGCGCTGCGCGAGCTGGACCTGTCCGGCATGCACGCCCCGGGGCGGTCGCCGGTCGGCTTCCCCCTGCCGGTGACCCGGCTGACAGGACTGCGGACTCTCGGCCTCATGCACGTGTGGCTGGATACCGTCCCCGACGAGCTGCTCGCCCTGGCCGGCCTGGAGGAACTGGACCTGCGCGGTTCACTCTCGGGCCGTCTGGAGCGGCTGCCCGACCTCGCGCGACTCCCGCGACTGCGGGTGCTGCGACTGAGCGGCAACACCCTATGGACGTACCAGCCCGAGCCTGACAGGGATCTGCTCTCCGGCATCTGGGCCATCACCACCCTGGAGGAACTGGAGATCGACCGCTGGGGCGAATGCACGGTGCGCGGCCAGGTCGTGCGAACCGCCCTCACCGCGCTGCCCGACGACGCCTTCGCCCGAATGCAGAAACTCAGGCGGCTGGACCTCTCCTCCAATGAGCTGACGGTCCTGCCGGAGTCCTTCTTCCGGCTGCCACATCTCGAAGCCGTCGATCTGCGGTACACGAAGCTCAGCCGGCCGGTCCTGGACCGCCTGCGCGACGAACTCCCGCACGTCCGCCTGGAACGGTGAATCGACGACAAAGTCACGTGTGCGACTCAGTGGTTCTACGGATGTCGGTGCCGGTGATCCCGGCATCGGCAAGCGAACGACTGTACGGCCGCTGGTCGGCTGCCTACGATGCGCGCATGCCCGCACTTGAGGAGAAGGACGTCGAGCAGTTGCTGCGGCCGCTGATCCGGACGCGCACCGTACTTGAGACAGCCCAACCCCCGCCCGAGACACGCACGCGTAAACGACGCCGACAACGGCACGCCGTCCCCCCGCCCGTTCCTGCGCAGCCCCTGACGCGGGAGGTCGTCGCCACGCGGTTCGGCGGGCTCCCGACGGTGGAGGAGGGCGAGACCTGGCCCCTGTGCGACGGCTGCGCCGACGACCTCCGGTTCGTCGCGCAGGTCGACTACGCCCGCGACGGCCTGCACGACAGGCTCCCCATCGCGTTCTTCACCTTCTTCTACTGCTGGAACTGCCACCCGTGGGGACGGGATCACGAACGAGGCGGATGGCTCGTGCGCTCCTACACCGAACTGCGGCGACCCAAGGTACTCGTACACGGCACCGAGCCCGACTTCACCGAGCCCGGCTTCGACGAACGCCACGCGGTGCCGCGCCTGGCGAAGTCGCTGCCCGACTGGGGCGGGCTGCGGCTGCACTGCCCCGAACTCTGGGCTCTTGGGCGGGACGACTACGGCTTCCAGAATTGGGTCGACCGTGCCGCACTCAAGCTGACGCAGGAACTCGCCCTACGGCCGCACATGCGCAATGCCGGGGTGGCGCTCGGCGGATACCCGCACTGGGTACACGACTTCGACGTGACGCCCCTCTGCACGGAATGCGCACGGCCGATGGAGCTGCTACTACAGATCCGGCCGACCGAGCTCACCGACGCGATGTGGGGTGATGTGGGAACCCTGTATCTGTTCATGTGCCGGACGCACACCCGGCGCACCGGGCTGCGCATGCAGTGCACGTAAACCGACGGCTCGTCCCGTGGCCGACGGGGGCCGCGAACCAGGAGAGCCGGGGACGGTCCTCTGGGTCGACGCCGTCCGCCGGATCTCGCCCACACCCGCCGGATCGGACTCCGTCCGCGGTCAGCGGCGATGAGCCCTTCGAGTCCGGCGCGAACCGCGGCTGTCATGGACGGCACCAGGGCGTCCAGCTGTTCCTGGGCGCCCTCGGGGTAGGGGCCCTGCAGGACGGCCTGCCAGCGCTTCCTGGCGAGTACGGGATCGGCGAGCCCCAGGCGGTCCGTGCTGAAGACGATCGCGGCGCCCTCGTTGAGCCACTGCATGGCATAACCGTCGTCGTCGTGGTCGAAGAACCCCCACTCAATGATGCCCCACGCGTCGGTCCACTCGTCGTCGACGCGGGGGACTCACCGAGATCCCCCGCCACCAGTTCCGCGCGAGCAGCGACTCGTAGAGGTGCTTCAGCACCGGGTCCGTCAGGTGGAAGGTCTGCGGATCGGCGTCCGCAGACAGGCCCAGCACGCCTCGGACGTCGCCGTTGCGGGCCAGACCGATCAGGCGTTCCAGCAACTGCCGGTCGAGGTCGTAGCCGCTCATCGCGCCCACCGGTGCAGGTATGCGGGCAACTCCACCTCGGATCCGGACACGGACCGGGACCCGCTTGTGGTCCCCCTCCCAACACGCATTCCGGCACGTCGGCGGACGCTTCCCGTACACGTCGTACCCACGGCGCGCGGCCAGTTCCAGACCGTCCGCAGTGAAACACCCAGCCCCTGCACAACAGCACGGACATGCGCTGTCGTCAGCTCCCCGCGGCCGTCCAGCGCCATCAGCCGGCCCATCGCCGCCTCACGCCCTACGGCCCACGGCATCATCCCGTCCGGCATCCCCACCCCCGACCCGCCCAAACAACTCCAGGCAGACAGCTGTCCCCGCCCCTGGTCCACCATTCCGACCGCCGTACAGCCCCACACGAACCGCTGAACCACGCACCGTTCCCGCCACGGACCACAAGCCGCCCCCGCTACACCCACAAGACACCACTCACGCCGCTTACAAAGGCGACATCAAAACAACACCGGGAAACGACACCAGACTTCATCACGAGAAAACGACACCCGCCAACACTCCCCCACCACCCAAAACCCCAGCCCACACCCCATACCAAGCAATGAAGACCCACGACATCACACCACTGAAAAACCCACGACACCCATCAGGAAATATGTCTGAATCGGTCGAGGAGAGGAAATTTTGGTGTCGTCGAAGGAGTTGTTCCCGCATCAGGTGGAGGCGGTCGACGCGGTTCTGAGGGCCCTGCAGACGCCTGCGAGCGGGCATCTGCCGGCCGAGGGGCTGCGGACCCAGGTGATCGCCGCGACCGGTTCCGGGAAGACTCTGATCGCTGTCGCGGCCGCCGAGAAGCTCGGCGCGCGGCGTGTCCTGGTCCTGGTGCCGACACTGGATCTGCTGACCCAGACCGCGGCCGCATGGCGGGAAGGAGGCCGTATGGGGGCGATGGTCGGGGTCTGCTCGCTCCGAGCGGACGACTCCGACGGTGTGCCGTGCACGACCGATCCTGGTGAACTCGTCTCCTGGGTAAGGGGTCTGGAGCGTGTCACGGTGTTCGCCACGTACGCCGCCGTCGGCCTCGGCATCCTCCAGCGCGCCCATGGTGGCGGCCTTGGTGCGTGGGACCTGATGGTCGTCGACGAGGCACACCGCACCAGTGGGTATGCGGGCAAGCCGTGGGCGGTGGTGCACGACCAGGTGCGGATCCCGGCGACCCGCCGTTTGTACATGACCGCCACGGCCCGGATCTGGGAAGCACCCGAGCATGCCCGGGACGGTGAGGCCGGGAAGCCGCAGCTGATCGCGAGCATGGACCCGAGGTCGCGGGTATTCGGGCCGGTGGCGTACAAACTGACGCTCTCACAGGCGGTGAGCCGAGGTTTGATTGCCCCTTACCAGGTGGTATGTGTCGATATTTCCGATCCCGAGTTCCATCAGCTGCGCCAGGAAGCCGGGTTCGGATCGGACGCCACACGCGGAGCGCGGCTCGCCGCGCTACAGACCGGACTGGTGACCGCGGCCGCCCAGGAGAACCTGCGCAAGGTCCTGACGTTCCACAGCCGGGTCAGCGAAGCCGAAGCCATGGCCACAGGCGTCGTCGACGCAGCCCGGAAGCTATGGGAAGACGACCCGCGACGCTACCCGGACCCAGAACGAGTATGGGCCGACTGGCTGTACGGCGAACACCCGCCGACTCACCGACGTGCCGTGCTAGAGGAGTTCGCCTCCGACATCATCACGAACCAGAACCAAGGCCCGGTCCAGGCGCAGCAAGGCGGCGTCGGTGGGCGGGGGCGGGGGTTGGTGCCGGCGGCGTTGCGGGTGCTGAGCTCGGTGAAGGTGCTGGGTGAGGGCGTCGATACGGCGAATTGTGATTCCGTCGCGTTCTGTGATGCGCGGGGGTCGATGATCGATATCGTGCAAATGGTCGGACGGGCCCTGCGAATCAAGCCCGGTCAAGGGAAAATTGCTTCTCTGATTGTTCCGGTATTCCTCGCTCCGGGTGAAAAGCCGGGCGAAATGCTGACCTCGGACGCCTACGGAACCCTCGCGAAGGTCCTCGCAGCGCTACGGGCACACGACACCGAAACGATCGAACACCTCGCCGACCCCCGCATCCGCAGCGGCAGTTGGGTGCCTGAAGAGGGCGCGGAAGGCGAAGCCGTGGGTGAGGGTGTGGGCGGTGAGGCGTGCCCAGTTGCGGAAGTTGCCGTGGGCGGCGCGGCTGTCGGTCGCGTCGCCGTCCGATGAGGTCCTGACCGCGTGACTCCGCACCCGGCGGTGGGGCCGGGTGCGGTAGGGCGGGGCTGTGTCAGCTGGTGCGGTTGTAGATCGCCGTGCCGGGGCAGGCGGTGACGCCGGCGCGGGTGGCGCAACCGGTGTACTGGCTGGAGCCGTTCCACCAGGTCCAGCCGCCGATGGTGCGGCCGTTCAGCCAGGTGTACTGGCCGTTGTAGTTGGCGTCGTACGTGCGCAGGCTCCAGTGCACGTGGGCTCCGGTCGCGGAACCGCCGGCGCAGGTGTCGGTGCCAGTGTTGCCGAGTAGTGCGCTGCGGGCGATCGACGTTCCGTTGTAGTAGGTGGCGTTCCACATGTGGTAGTAGTCCGTCGAGAAGCCGCCGGGGTGGATCACTCTGGTCCAGCCGCCGCCGGCGCCGCACATCGAGGTCGCCGTACCTTCACGAGACGAGCGGATCCGGCCGCTGGCGTTGCCCCCGGCGAAGTCGAGGCTGCTCCAGTAGCCGGTCGAGCCGTCGCTGGAGTGCGCGCCGCCGGTCAGGGTCATGTAGTAGTCGGGCATCCAGGGCAGCAGCAGCCCGTTGGTGTTGGCCATGGTTCCCACCGACGACGTCTGCTGCTGCGGCGTCGCCTTGTGCTGCGCGTATGCCGTCATGGTCTGCCGCTCCGCTTTGCCGACCAGCGGGGACTTGGCCACGTGGTCGGCGAATTCGCGGTCGCCTTCGAGGCCTGAGACCCAGTGCCCGTTCTTGCGGTGGGCGATGTAGAGCCAGCCTTCCGGCTCGCCGTGGTGGGTGCGCGGCGCTTCGACGTACGCGACGCCACGGGCCCACCCGGGCGAGACGGTGCGGACGTCAACGACTACCTTGCGGCCCTCGGCAGCGAGTTCGCTGACAGCGGCTTTCGGGGCGAGGCCCTTGGCGTCGTGGGACCGGGAGAGAACGTCCATGGAGACGGCGTCTATCAGTGCTTGTCGGCCGGTGCCGAGGCGGTCGGCGACTGCGGATGCCATCTTCACGGTGACACCGGGGGACGGCGACTGGACGGCGGCCACCGGGGCTGCGGCCGGTGTCGCGGCCGAGGGCCGGAAAGCCGCCGTCGCCGACGGCGCGGTGGCCAGCAGCCCGGTGGCGGCGAGGGCGGCGACGGTGGTTCTCACGGACAGCTTGGAAAGCATGGCGGTGTCCCTTCTGTACAAGAGGGCCTGCCGGACCGGCAGGTGGTCAGAGCGTGGTGGAACGCGGTCACGCCGTAGGGAAGTTGAGGCTGAAGCACTCCGGGCGGGTGCTTTTCTTTCCGGTACGTGGCCGGCGGATCGGGCAAGTCAGTCGGTGGGGTGTGCCGTGCTCCGACTCGCCTTGCCTACGGCCCGGCTCGTCTGCCATCACTGCGGTCCTGTCGCGTAGGGGGCACACAGCCATACCGGACCCGGGGGCCAGGCGCCCCATTGCGGGCCACGAAAAAGGTAACGGGGAGACGGTGTGAATTGGTGCCGGGTGGGTTCAGAGCCCGCAGCTGGGGGCCGACCAGTACTGTCCGGTGCCGCCCGCGACGTGGACGTGGTCGTCGTGGCCCGGGTAGCCCGGTCCCAGGATCTGGGTGAAGCCGTGCTCGCGGGCCTCGAAGGCCAGGGCGCAGAAGCCCTGGGACCCGGCGCTCATGTCGGCCGCGAGGCCGTACATGTGCAGGCTGTCAGAGGCTCCGCCGACGGCGTCGTTGCAGGCGTGGTCGCGGAAGCCGTCGTTGATGCCGATGGGCTGGTCACCCATCGCGTGCCGCAGGGCCTGCAGTTTCCACATGGTGACCAGGACGTTGGCCTGGACCGTAGCGGCGTCGACCTGGCCGCCCGACCAGTCGGTGCCGCACTGGTTGAGTTCCGACCAGTCGAAGTTGGCCGGGGAGCAGTCGCCCTTCTGGAGCTCGTAGATCTTGCCGAAGGTGAGCGGGCCCGCGATGCCGTCGGCCTCCAGGCCGTACGCAGTTTGGAAGCGCTGCACCGCGGCCCTGGTGACCGGGCCGAACTCGCCGTCGATGGCGAGTTCGCCGCCGAACCCGGGGTAGCCGGCGACCCTGATCTGGAGCTGCCGTACGTCCTCGCCGGACGTCCCCTCGCTCAAGGACCGGTCCCAGGTGAAGCAGGCTCCGGCGGATGCGAGGCCGGTGGCTGCCGAGGCGGGTGCGAGGGACGGTGCGGGGCTCGCGGACGCGGACGTGGGTGCGGCGAAAAGCAGGCTGACGCCGGTCAGGGCGGACGCGAGCAACAGGGATGAACGCGATGTCATGTGGGGGCCTCTGTTCGGACGACGACATGGTCGGATGACACGGTCAGGGGGCGCAGCCTCGTGAATCGGCCGAACAACTATCAATGTCCGGTCAGGAAATGGCGTGGCTGGAAGCCGGCTGCAACGGGTGTGACGGAGAATTCACCAGGACTTCAGAGGTGCGATGCGCGTTCGATCAGCTCGCGGGCGGTGCCTTCCACTGCGTCGTAGCGGTCCGGGTAGGCCGAGACCTGCACGGCCTGCGCCACCTGACCCGCGGACAGGTCCAAATTGTCCGCCGCCACCCGGATGGCGCGGGTGAAAAACGCGTTCGACGCGTACGACACGTCCATGATCTGTTCCGGCGTGCCCCAGCCCTGTGACGGACGCTGCTGGAACACTCCGAGCGAGTCCCGGTCGCCGCAGTCCAGATTGTTCATGTTGGACTCGACAACGCCCGCCTCAAACCCGGCGAGCAACACCCTGTCGCTGACGCCGAGTCCGACGCCGGTCCGGTAGACGACCTTGAGCACCTCGGGCTCGGGGTCGTCCGGCACCGTGCAGCCCCCGCCGCCACCGCCGCCCTGGCCGACGAGGTTCTGCCAGGTCTCGGGGCCGATGACACCGTCCACGGACAGACCCTTGTCACTCTGGAACGAGGTGACCGCGGAGGCGGTGGCCGGACCGAACTGTCCGTCCACGGCCAGTCCGTAACCGTACTTGTTCAAAGCGGACTGCGCCGCCGCGACCGCGTCGCCGCTGCTGCCCTCCCGGACCGTGACGATCAGCCCCGGCCAGGTCTCGGCGCCGATGACACCGTCCGCGGCGTACCCCTTGGACTCCTGGAAGGCAACCACCGTGTTCTCGGTCGCCGGGCCGAAATCACTGTCGACCGAAATGTCGTAACCGTGACCACGCAACAGGTACTGGGCGGTGGCGACGTTCGCGCCGGTCGTGCCATTGCTGAGGATGGGCCAGGCCGGAGTGGCGGTGGCCGACTGCACAAGACCGAGTGAGACCACCAGGGCCGCGCATACCGCGGCAATTGCGACCCACGCGCGTCTGACTCTTGTTCCTGATATCAACCCGACTCCCACGTCGAGGAATATTGCGCGCCGAAAAGTAGCAACGGATGACCCCGGCCGGCATCGGGTGTTCGACCGACATACGGAACACGACATGTCTGCCGTGTCGCTTCTTCTCGGCGACGGCCTGATTCACCCGCCGCCGACACTTCTGCCCCGGCCCTGTGCGGCCGACGAGCACGCACGTCTGACGTGAGGAGCGGTCGTACGGCTTCGGTATAGTCCGGCGTCGTCGGGGCTCGTCCTCGACGGATGAAGTGGCCGGACCAACCCAGGAGGACGGTGAACCGATGCCCGGGTTGTCATCCTGCGGTGTCGCACCGGCTGTTCGAGAGCTCTGCCCACTCGCTCGCGAAGATGGCGGCACCAGCGACCCCGCCCTCGGACCGGTTCGGTGAGCGGCGTGCCGCCGATCTCGCCGCAAGGCAGTGTCGAGGCGCGATTCCTGGCGTCCGCCCGCCGGTTGGTTCCTCCCGTGCGCGGGGTCGCGTTGGTCGTCATCAGTGTCTTCGGCCTGCTCGCCGTATCCGACGAATCCCTGCCGCTGGGGTTCGCCCTGTTCGGGTTGGTGCTCATGGGGGCCGGCGTGGACTGCTGGGCGGGGTTCACGGGGCGCGGCGCGGTGCTGTCTCTGGTGTTCGCCGTGCTGAGGGTAGCGGCGGTCTGCGGCACCCAGGAATGGACCGGCGGGCCACTGAACCTGTGGGCGCTGAACATGCTGACCACAACGGCGATCACACTCCAGTTGGAGTGGCCCCCGTCGGTCGCCGTGCCCGTCACGTCCTGGCTGCTCACAGTTGACCTGATCGCGGTCGACCTGACCGCGGTGGGAACCGATGTCGTCGGCACTCTGCTGCCGCGCCTGGTGTTCGAGTGCCTGCTGGCGCGCCTGGGATTCGTGCTGCTTCGCCAATCGGCCAGGCGGGTGGATGAGTTGCGGGAACGCCGATCGGCGCTGGCGCGCGCGGAGGCGGCCTCGCTGGCGCGGCACCGGCAGGAACGCGAGTACCTCGCGCTGCTGCACGACACAGCGGCGTCGACCTTCCTTCTAGTGACGGGGCAGGCGAAGGAATCGGACCCGGAGCAGGTCGCCGAGTATGCCCGGCACGACCTGGCGGTGCTCACCGGTACCGCGGGGGGAGCGACCGCCCAGGACAGCACTGTGGACCTGACGGCCGCGCTGCACACCGTCGTCGGCCGCGGCCAACTGGCCGTCGACGTCCGCGCGGAGGACACCCCGCTGGTTCCGGCCTCGGTGGCACTCGCCTTCGTGCGTGTGGTGCGCGAGGCACTGGTGAACGTCGAGCGGCATGCCGAGGTCGGCACCGCCGTGCTGAGCGTGCGCGGCGAAGGCGAGCGGGTCATCGTCGAGGTGGCCGACCGCGGGGTGGGGTTCCACCCGGACGAGATGACGCGCTCCTGTCGCGGTATCCGGAGCTCGGTGGTCGAGCGCATGGTCGCCGTGGGCGGCAGCGCCACGATCACCTCGCGTCCCGGTGCGGGTGCCACAGTGAGGTTGGTGTGGTCCGGTGAGTGAGAGACGCGCGGCAGGTGACCACGTCTACGCGACGATGCGGATCACCCTGGTCTGCGCCACCGGCATTCTGCAGTTCGGCCTGTGTCTGCACCCCTTGCTCACACAGGAGTACCAGCACCGATGGCTCGCCGTGGCCGCCTTCATCGCCCTGGCCTGCGTCACCGCCGTCTGCTGCGGGTGGGTGCTGCGGCGGAAGCCGTTGCCCGTCGCCGTCGTGGTGGCCGGCACGGCGGTGGTACTCGCGGTGTCGTTCTGCGCCCCGGCCGCTCTCGCCCCGGATCAGCATTTCCAGGCGTCCGACTGGTCGTTCGGCCTGGTGGGGTGGCACCTGCTGTTGCTGTCGCTGGACCGGATCCGGGTGCTGATCACGGTTCTGGCCACGCATCTGGTGACAAGCATGGGACTGTTCCTTTCAGCAGGCGTGCCGGACCGCGCCACGTTGGGTGCGGCCGGTGCCGCCGCGTTCGGCGCGGTCAACGTCCAGCTGGCGGTCGTAGTGATCACGCGAGTGCTGCACCGGCAGACCCACGAGGCGATGGCGGTGGCCGAGGAAAAGGACCGGCTGGAGACCCGGGTACTGACGGCGCAGCAGTGGGAACGGGGCCAACGGTGCCTCTTCGCCGACCAGTTGGGTTCGACGCTGTCGCTTCTCGCGGGCCTGGCCGACGGCGAACTGGACCCACGCGACAGTGACACCCAGCGGCGGTGTGCGCTTGCCGCGACGCAGTTGCGGCGGCTGTTCGCCGAGAACGATGACGTGCCCGACCCGTTGGTGCACGAGGTCACCGCGTGCGTCGACGCGGCGGAGCGACGAGGCGTGGACGTGTCGTTCGCGGTCAGTGGCGCCGCCGTGCCGGTGCCCTCGCAGGTGCGTCACGAGCTGACCGGGCCGGTGGTCACGGCATTGTCGGCGGCGCGGATTCGTGCCAGGGTGAGCATGCTGCGCACCGATGAGGAGGTACGCATCGCGGTGGTGGCCGACGCCTACGCCGACCTGGTCATCGAATCCACCGGCCGAGTCGGGGTCGAGTACGGCGTCTACGGTGAGTACCTGCGGCTGGAGGCCAGATGGCGCAAGCAACAGAGCTGAGCGCCGTCATCGTCGACGACCACCCCGCAGTGCGTGCCGGGGTCGCCCAATGGCTGGTCACCGGCACCCCGCCGATCCAGGTCGTGGCGTCGGGTGACGACGTCCGGGTCGCGTGGACCGGTGCGGGCGCCACTGCCGACGTGGTGATCCTCGACCTGCACCTGGGCGGGCCGACGCCAGCCATGAGCGAGCTGCGCAGGCTGGCTCAGGCGGGGCGGCGGGTCGTCGTCTACTCGATGCGCGCGGATGACGAGATCGCTCTGCAGTGCCTGGAGTTGGGGGCCCTGAGCTACCTGACGAAGGCCGAGGGCGCCGAACATCTCCTCGAAGCCTCCGTCGCTGCGGCATCGGGCCGCGCGTACACTCCGCCATCGCTGGCAGGAGCTCTGGCAGGTGACCGCTCCGCCAACCGGCCGGCGCTCTCGCCGCGCGAGACCGAGGTGCTGGTCGAGTGGTTCCAGTCCGAGTCCAAGGACTTCGTGGGCCAACGCCTGGGTATCTCGCCGCGCACGGTCAACACCCACCTCGAACACATCCGGATCAAGTACGCAACGATCGGCAGGGAGGCGCCCACCAAGGCCGCGCTCCTGGCACGAGCAATCCAGGACGGACTGGTCCAGGTCGACGACCTGTGACGCGAGTCTTTCCCTCCCCTCACTCCGAAGCGGCCGGGCTGCAGCCCCTGCTCAACGGCCTTGAACAACAACTCACCGCATGACCCCACCCAACCCTGCGCTTGCCGATAGCCTCATCCGCCCTGGTCGGAGCTGGTGTGCGGGGTGTACGGGATGTCGAGCGCGGTCGGTCGAGTCCGCGCCGTCGCGCGGCTGTCGATCAACGCGGCATGATGACCAACCGTGCTGCTGCGACTGGCCTACTCGGGCATGGCGAACGCGTTCGCCATGCTGCGCCTGCTACCGATGAGCGATCGGGACAAGGACGTGGAGATCCTCGCCCTGCGCCACCAACTGTCGGTGCTGGAGCGCCAACTCGGAAGCGGGGTCACTCGGCTGCTGCACCGCATGGGCTGCAGCGTGCAGATGCCCGCCCGGCCCGCCGCCGAACGGGACGAGGACGCGATCACCGCATGGCGGGAGGCGACCTGGCGGGAGGTAAAACCCTCCGGGCGGCGACCGGCGCGTTCATCTGCTTCGAGGACGAAGCGGGCGTGACCGGTCGACCGCCCAAGGGTCGTACCTGGGGCCGGCGCGGCATCACCCCGAGGGTCAAGGTGTCCGGCCGTGGCCGGGGACGTCTCTCGGTGGCCGGTCTGCTGTGCTTCCGGCC
>NZ_JBEXPH010000230.1:0-11732 GCF_040611955.1 Streptomyces sp. NPDC006510
GAGCCGGGCCCTCGCCTCCGGACGGCCCACCGCGTGGCAGCGCTGCGTGACGAACCGCTCGTGGCGGCCGGGCCCGGTGGTGCGGCGGGCGTTGCGCGACAGGCGTGCGCCGTGCCGCTCGGCCACGGCCCGTGCGACGGCGAGCTGCGGCTCACCCGAGAGCAGCAGCTTGACGTGGTGCTCGAAGTGGCAGTCGGGGGACAGCGCGGCGGCCTCGTCCGCCGTCCGGGGTATGTCCTCGTTCCACGGAGCGGCCTCGATCTTCACGCGTACGACGGGAAAGCCCGCCGCGCGCAGCTCGGCCGACCGGAGCGCGGCGGCGGTCCGCTGCCGGGAGAGCGAGCCCCGGCCCCGTTCGGACAGCATGGGCTGGTCGGGCGTGGTACCCCGGTCCAGGACGATACGGGTGAGCTTCAGTCCGTTCCGCTGCGCCCAGTGCTCCAGGCGGGCGGCCTCCTCCGCGTCCCCCGTCCCGCCTCCGGCGCGGGGATCGAAGCGCACCGTCAGATGCGTCTCGAACTCGCCCTCGAACTCCGCTTCCACGCGCCCTCCACCAGTGCTTTTCACCGTCCGCTGCCGCGACAGAACGTAGCAAGCGGCACTGACACCCGCCCGGTCACACCCCGAACGGGCCCACGGACGCACCCCGGCCACTTTCCACCGAACGGTTGAGCAGACCGCTCACCAATCGTTACCCTCCGGTAAGTTCGTTCGGGCGTAACAGGCGCGCTGCGCACACGTCCTGCGCAGGTGTCCTCCGATACGAGGAAGGCGGTCAGCCCATGTCCTCAACGGAAGCCGTGGAAACCACCGGACCGGCCGGCCCGACCGGACTGGCCGACAGCGCACGGGAGCTGGCCGAGGGCCGCACCACCTCGGCCGAGCAGGTGGCCGCCGCGCTGCGCCGTATCGAAGCGAGCCAGAGCACCCTCAACGCCTTCAGGCATCTGCGCGTCGAGGCCGCGCTCGCCGAGGCGGCCGAGGCCGACCACCGGCTCGCGGCGGGGGAGCGGCTGCCCCTGCTCGGCGTTCCGGTCGCCGTCAAGGACGACACGGACGTCCTCGGGATGCCGACCCACTTCGGCTGCGAGGGCGAACTGCCCGCCGCGACCGCGGACAGCGAGGCGGTACGCCGGCTGCGGGCGGCCGGGGCCGTGATCGTCGGGAAGACCAACTCCTGCGAGCTCGGCCAGTGGCCGTTCACCGAGGGTCCCGCCTTTGGCGCCACCCGCAACCCGTGGCACACCGGCCACACTCCCGGCGGCTCGTCCGGCGGTTCCGCGGCGGCCGTCGCGGCCGGTCTCGTGCCCGCCGCACTCGGCTCGGACGGTGCCGGGTCCGTCCGTATCCCGGCGGCCTGGACCCATCTCGTCGGCATCAAGCCCCAGCGCGGCCGGATCTCCGGCCACCCGCACATCGACGCCTTCCAGGGCCTGACCGTCAACGGACCGCTCGCCCGGACCGTCGCCGACGCCGCACTGCTGCTCGACGCGGTCGCCGGCTCCCACCCCGACGACCCGCACCGGCCGCCCCCCGTCGCCGCCGCGACCGCCGCCCGCCGCGACCCCGGCCGACTGCGCATAGCCCTCGCCTGGCGTCCCCCGCTCACCCTCACCGGCTCCGCACCCCACCCCGATGTGCGACGGGCCGTCCTCGACCTGGCCGAGGCCCTCGCCCGCCTGGGCCACGACGTCGAGGAGGCCAGACCCCAGTACGGGCTGATCGGCCTCGGTTTCGTCCCCCGCGCCACCGCCGGGATCGCCGAACTCGCCGCCCGTCACCCCGACCCCGCCCTCCTCGACCCGCGCACCCGCAGCGCGCTGCGCACCGGCACCCGGCTCGGTGGCCGGGTGGTACGGGCGGCCAGGGAGCGCGAGGTGCGCCAGCACCGCAGGATCGGCGCGTTCTTCCACCCGTCCCGGGCCGGCGCCGGGTACGACGTACTGCTCACCCCGACGACCGCCCTGCCGCCGCCCCCGATCGGCCGCTTCGACGGGCTGAGCGCCTGGCGCACCGATCTGGCGATGACCGAGGCCTGCCCGTACGCCTGGCCCTGGAACGTCCTGGGCTGGCCCGGCATCAACGTACCGGCGGGGTTCACCTCCGACGGACTGCCCGTCGGGGCGCAGTTGCTCGGCCCGTCCCGCAGTGAGGAACGGCTGATCTCGCTCGCCGCCCAGCTGGAGGCCGACCGGCGCTGGTACGAGCACCGGCCCCCGGCCCCGGCCGTCCGGTCCGGGCCGGTCGGCGCACTCTGACCGTCCCGCGCCCGTCCGCGGTCGCTCGCACCTGAGCGCGGGAGGCGGGATCATGGACAAGGAGTGGATGGGTGGTGGCCAGTATGGCGTGTGCAGGTCCGCAGTCGGCGCCCGGAGCCGAGCCCTCGCCGCCGAGCACCCCCCATGACACGGCGAACGACGCGACCGCGGTGGTAGCGGGTACCGGAACGGTCGTCGGCTGGACGCAGAGTGCGCAGGACCTGCTGGGTTACCGTGCCGCGGAAGTGGTCGGACGGTCCGCGGGCTTCCTGCTCGACATGCCCGAGGACCCGGTACGGGTGGCGGGGATCGCCGAGCGGTGCCGGGCGGGCGTGGGCTGGCGAGGTGTCGCCGACGTGCGGCGACGCGACGGCAGCCGGATCGAGGTGGACCTCCGGGTCTCGGCCTCGTTCCACCTGGACGGCCGGGAGTGCTTCCTGGTCTCCGGACGCGAACGGCGGCCGGAGTGGACGGTCGGGCAGTCCGTGCTGGACGCCTTCCTGACCGGGGCGCCGATCGGCATGGCGGTGATGAGCTCGAACCTGCGCTACACCTGGATGAACGACACCCTGGAACGCCTCGGCGGCGTCCCGCGCGAGCAGCGCGTGGGCCGCCGGCTGAGCGAGGTGCTCCCGGGGCTGGAGGCCGAGGCCATCGAGACCCTGATGCGCGGGGTGTTGGACACCGGGATTCCCGTCATCGACTACGAGTACCTCGGCTGGACCTGGGCCGATCCGCGTCGCAGACGCGCCTATTCCACGTCGTACTTCCCACTGACCGACAGCGACGGCAGCATCTCCGGCCTCTGCTACATGGTGCTGGACGTCACCGACCGGTGGAACGCCCAGCAACGCCTGGCCCTGGTCAATGACGCCGGAGCCAGTATCGGCTCCACCCTGGACGTGACGCGTACGGCTCAGGAATTGGCCGACTTCGCGGTGCCGCGGTTCGCCGACTTCGTCGTCGTCGACCTGCTGGAGCCGGTCGCCTGCGCCGGCGCGCCCGGTCCATGGCCCCTGGGCACGGGCCTGTCCGGTACGGAACTCGCCCGATCCAGTGCCGTCGCCGTGCGGCCGAAGATGCTCCGCGCCGGGATGAGTTCGGTGCGCGAGGGCTGCCCGGAGGCAATCTCCCGGGTCGGCGACCCGGTGGACTTCGTGCCCCCGCCGCACGACATCCGGTTCCTCATCGACGGTGAACCCGTCCTCATCCCGGTCCTCGACCCCGACAACCATGTGTGGGCGGTCGAACAGCCGGCCAGGGCGGCGACCATCCGCGAATTCGGACTCCATTCGCTCATCTCCGTACCCATGCGGGCCCGGGACACGGTGCTCGGCCTGACCACCTTCATCCGGTCGGTGAATCCCGCCCCGTTCGAACCGGAAGACGTACTTCCGGCGCGCGAAATGGTGGCACGGGCCGCCGTGTGCGTGGACAACGCCCGCCGCTACACCCATGAGCACACCGCCGCGCTGACCCTCCAGCGCAGTCTGCTCCCGCACACACTGCCCGGCGGAATGGCCCTGGACGTGGCGTCCGCCTACCTCCCGGCGGATGCCAAGGACGGTGTCGGGGGCGACTGGTTCGACGTGATCCCGCTGTCCGGCGCCCGGGTCGCCCTCGTCGTCGGCGACGTCGTCGGCCACGGCATCGGCGCCGCGGCCACCATGGGTCGGCTCCGTACCGCGGTCCACACCCTCGCCGACATGGACCTGCCGCCCGACGAACTCCTCGCCCACCTCGACGACCTCGTGCTCCGTCTGAGCGACGAGGAACCCGAGGGAGGGGAGCAGGGCACACCCGTACTCGGCGCCACCTGTCTGTACGCCGTCTACGACCCGGTCACCCAGCGCTGCACGATGGCGCGCGCCGGCCACCCGCCGCCGGTCGTCGTCGCCCCGGACGGCCGCGTCACCTTCCTCGAACTGCCCGCGGGGCCGCCCCTGGGCCTGGGCGGGATGCCCTTCGAGATGGCGGAGACCGAACTGCCCGAAGGGAGCCTGGTCGGCCTCTACACCAACGGCCTGATCGAAGGCAGGGACCAGGACCCCGAACTCGGCATGTCCCGCCTCGGCGGCGCCCTGGCACAGCGCGGACTTCCGCTCGACACCCTGTGCGCAACGGTCGTGGAGCGCCTGGTCCCGGTGCCCCAGCCCGACGACGTCGCCCTGCTGCTGGCCCGTACCCACGAGCTGAGCGCCGACCACGTCGCCTCATGGGAGGTTCCGGCCGACCCGGCCGCCGTCGCCGGTGTCCGGGCCCGGGCCGCCCGCCAGCTGAACACCTGGGGCCTGGAGGAACTGGAGATGACGACCGAGCTGATCGTCAGCGAGCTCGTGACCAACGCGGTGCGCTACGCGAGCGGGCCGATCCGGATCCGGCTGCTGCGCCAGTCCGTCCTGATCTGCGAGGTCTCCGACACCAGCAGCACCTCGCCGCGGCTCAGGCACGCCCGCACCACGGACGAGGGCGGCCGCGGCCTCTTCCTCGTCGCCCAGCTCACCCGCCGCTGGGGTACCCGCTACACGGCCGAAGGCAAGATCATCTGGACCGAGCAGGAGATCCCGACGACGGGAACCTGAGACCTCCGGCGCAGGACCGACCGCACACCGGCCTCACGGCACCCGAGAAACCGGCCTCACGGCACCCGGGCGGTCCATTCCTCGGTGCCGAACTTCGTCCGCACCAACTCCTCGGCCCGTGCCATCTCCTCGTCCGTCACCTTGCCCCGGGTGAGGCCGTGCCGGGTACGGAAGGAGTCGATCATCCGCTCGATGACGGCCTCGCGTGCCAGTCCCGTCTGACGGCGCAGCGGGTCGACGCGCTTCTTCGCGCTCTTGGTGCCCTTGTCGGAGAGCTTCTCCTTGCCGATCCGCAGCACCTCCAGCATCTTGTCCGCGTCGATGTCGTACGACATGGTCACGTGATGCAGCACGGCGCCTTCCCCGCCGACCACACGCTTCTGGGCCGCGCCCGCGATCTTCCCGGCGTCCGTGGCGATGTCGTTGAGCGGCTGGTACCAGGCCCTGATGCCCATCTCGCCGAGCGCACCGAGCACCCAGTCGTCGAGATAGGCGTAGCTGTCGGCGAACGACAGGCCGGAGACCAGGGCGTCCGGGACCGAGAGCGAGTACGTGATGGTGTTGCCGGGCTCCACGAACATGGCACCGCCGCCGGAAACCCGGCGCACGACCGTGACGCCGTGGCGTTCGGCGCCTGCCGGGTCGACCTCGTTGCGCAGGGACTGGAAGCTGCCGATGATCACGGCGGGGGAGTCCCACTCCCAGACCCGGAGCGTGGGCGGGCGGCGCCCCGCGGCGACTTCGGCGGTGACGACCTCGTCGAGGGCCATGTGGAGCGCCGGGGACTGCGGCGCCTCGTGGATGAGCTGCCAGTCGTAGTCGCTCCACTCGGTGGCGTGCGCGAGCGCCCGGCGCACGGCGACGGCGACGCCTTCGGAGCTGAGGCCGAGCATCACGGTCGAGGCGGGTAGCGCCGCGTCGATCCGGGCGGCGAGACCGGCGGTGTCGGTGTTGGCCGGTGCGCCCTCCAGCGCCGCGTCGATCGCCAGGATCGCCTCGTCGGGTTCGAGGAAGAAGTCCCCGGCGACCCGTACGTTGCGCAGTGCCCCGCCCTCGACATCGAGATCCACCACGACGAGCTTGCCGCCGGGGACCTTGTACTCACCGTGCACAGCCTTGCCTCCACATCCGCCCGACCGCTCCACGTATCGGGGCCGATCACACATAACGTCACCACTGTGCGGTTTACTCCCCGCGCTCACCGTGACGGACGCGCTGAGGCCCTACGCGGTGCCGGGCAGCGATACCCGGACGGTGAGTCCCCCGCCGGGGTTGGGGGTCAGGGTCAGCTCCGCGCGGTGGGCCCGGGCGATGCTGGAGACGATCGCCAGACCGAGGCCGTGGCCGCGGCGGGTGGGGTCCTGCTCGGCCAGGCGCCCACCGCCGCGCAGGAACGGCTCGGTGAGGCGGTCGACCGGGCCGGCCAGGGGCGGTCCGGTGTTGGTGACGGTCAGGAGAGCGCGGCCGGGACGTGCAGGGTCGGGGCCGGTGGTCAGGGAGAGCGATCCGCCCGTGGGCAGGTTGTGCCGCACGGCGTTGTGGAGCAGGTTCAGGACGAGCTGGCGCAGCAGTACGTCGTTGCCGGTGGCCGGGGCCGGGCGGGTGTCGGTGGAGAGGGCGATGTCCCGGGTCCTGGCCTCCGCGCGGACGGCGTCGACCGCGCTTCGGGCGGTGTCGGCGAGATCGAGGCGCTCCGTGCCGGGCGGGGTGTGATCGAGGGCGGAGAGTTGCAGCAGGGCGTCGGTGATGTCGATGCCGCGCTGGTTGGTCTCGCGGAGCCGGGAGACGAGTTGGCGGTAGTTCTGGCCGTCGGGGTCGGCCACGGCCACGTCGAGCATGGTGCGGCTGACGGCGAGTGGTGTGCGCAGTTCGTGCGAGGCGTTGGCGGTGAAGCGCTGTTGGGCGTCGAAGGACCGCTGGAGGCGGGCGAGCATGTCGTCGAAGGTGTCGGAGAGATCGGTGAACTCGTCGCGCGGACCGGTGAGTCCGATGCGGTGGTCCAGGGAGCCGCCGGCGGCCCGTCGGGCCGCTCGGGTGATGTCCTGCAGGGGGCGCAGGACGCGGCCCGCGATGAGCCAGCCGCCGCCGAGTCCGATCAGCGCGAGGAGCAGCAGCGTGACACCGGAGGCTTTGACCAGGGCCTGAAGGATGTCCGGACGGGTGGCGACGGCCGCGGCCTGCGGATTCACGTCGCCCAGCGGGTAGTTGGGCACGAAGCGCATGGCCAGGTAGACCACGACCAGGCTGAACGCCCCCGCGACGACGACGAACAGGGCATAGGTGAGGGTGAGTTTCATCCGGGCGGTCAGTCGCCGTGGCCGCCCGGACCGTGCGGGGCCCCCGGCCGGGTCCTGCGCGACGGTGTCCTGGTGGGGTGTGGACCGGCGGCTCATCGCGCGCGCCTCGCAGACCCGTCGTGCCCTGCCGCTCCGTTGTGCCCCGCCGGCTCGTCGAGACGGTATCCGACGCCGGGCACGGTATGGATGGCCGACGGCTCACCGAGCCGTTTGCGGAGCGTGGACATGGTGATGCGGACCGCGTTGGTGAACGGGTCGGCGTTCTCGTCCCAGGCCCGCTCCAGCAGTGTCTCCGCGCTGACGACGCCGCCTCGCGCGGTCATGAGGACTTCCAGGACGGCGAACTGTTTCCTGGTGAGCGCCACGTATCTCCCGTCGCGGAAGACCTCACGCCGGAACGGGTCCAGCCGGATTCCGGCGTAGTCGATGACGGGCGGTGTGCTGTCCTTGGGCCGGCGGGCCAGCGAGCGGAGACGCACGACCAGCTCCCTCAGATCGAACGGCTTCGTCAGGTAGTCGTCGGCGCCGATCTCGAACCCGGCGACCTTCTCATCGAGGAGGCCCGCCGCGGTCAGCATCAGCACACGGCAGCCGAGCCGCCGCTCCACGATGATCCGGCACACCTCGTCACCGTGCGTCCCGGGGATGTCCCGGTCGAGCACGACGACGTCGTACGCGTTCACGTCGAGGCGTTCCAGGGCGGTGTCGCCGTCCCCGGCGATGTCGGAGGCGATGGCTTCGAGCCTCAGACCCGCCTGCACCGCCTCGGCGAGATACAACTCGTCCTCGACAATCAGCACCCGCATACGGCCACTCCTGCTCTGTGCCTCACCCGGCCGGTCACCGGCCTGCCCGGCCGCCCCCATTGGAACGGTCCGGGGCTATCGAAAACGTATCGGGAAATCGAAACGGTCCGACAACACGGCCCGCCGTTCACTCAGGGCATCAGTCCGCGGCGCCTGCCGCCCCGTCCGAGACGACCGGAGGTCACCATGCACGACAACCCCACGGCGAACCGCTCCGCCACGGCAGCGCGTCGCTTCCCCGGCCGGACGGCGGCGGTCGTCGGTGCGGTCGTCGTGGTGGCCCTGTCGGCGCTCTGGAGCGTGACGACCCGGAGCGAACCGGCCGCGCACGCCACCACCACGGCGGGCCATGAGCCGGACGACGACGGTGCGACCGCGGAGGCCGCTCCGGAGAGCACCGACGGCGGTGACACCCCGAAGGGCCGTGAACCCACCCCGTTCGACACCCGGTACCCGGCCATCGGCCGTCTCGACGAACCGTTGCTGAAGGCCGTGCAGGAGGCGGCCCGGGACGCCCGTGGCGACGGCGTCGAATTCCGCGTCACTTCGGGATGGCGCAGCAAGGAACACCAGCAGCGCCTGCTGGACGAGGCCATCGAGAGGTACGGAAGCCCGGAGAAGGCCAGGCAGTTCGTGAACACCCCGGAGAAGTCGACACATGTGTCCGGGACGGCGGTCGACATCGGTCCCACCGATGCCGACGACTGGCTCATCCGCAACGGCTCCGACTACGGCCTGTGCCAGGTCTACGACAACGAGATGTGGCACTTCGAGCTCCTGACCGGCCCCGGTGGCACCTGCCCGGCTCCCCTGAGCGACGCCGCCGGCTGACCGGCGATGTGCACCGCCCCTGAATCCGCGCCGCCCCTTCCGAAGGAAATGCCATGGCCGATCTGCGTGAGGACCCCTACCCGGATGTGTACATCGGAGGCGGATTCTCCGATCCCGACGAGACACCGTCCGCCCAACCCGGACCGGGTCGGGGCGGAGGCCGGATTCCGAGCGCCGTCGCGATGGTGACGGGACTTGTGCTGGTCTGCCACTCCTCGGTGCCCAACTCGCCGGGCAATCTGGGCAGCCTGCTCGAAACCGTGCTGCCCTGGACCGGCCTGGCCGTACCGGTGCTGCTCCTGGCCGCCCTGTTCCGCAGGTCCGTGCCGGCGGTCGTCGCCGCGCTCCTGCTCGGTGCCGCGTGGTTCGCCGTGTTCGCGTCCCTGTTCCTCGGCGGGCGCGGCGATGCCGAGCCGAACCTGACCGTGGTCACCCACAACGTCAACGCCACCAACCCCGACCCCGCCGCGACCGCCCGGACGCTGCTGGCCGCCGACCCCGACCTGGTGGCCCTGGAAGAAATCACCGACGACGCCCTGCCCGCCTACCGGAAGGCGCTGGACCACCGGCTCACCCACTCCGTGCGCATCGGCACCGTCGCCCTGTGGAGCCGCTACCCCATCACCGGATCCCGGCGCGTCACCATCGATCCGGGCTGGAGCCGCTCCCTGCGCGCCCGGATCCAGGGGCCGAACGGCCCCCTCGCCGTGTACGTGGTCCACCTGCCCTCGGTCCGCGTCGGCGCAACCGGGTTCACCGTCTCCCGGCGCGATGCGGCCCTCACCGCCCTCGACCGGGTCCTCGGCCGCGAACAGCAGAAGAAGGTCCTCCTGCTGGGCGACCTCAACGGCACCACTACCGACCGCAGTCTCGCACCGCTGGCGTCCCGGCTGACGTCGGTCCAGGACGAGGCGGGTACCGGCTTCGGATTCAGCTGGCCCGCGGCTTTCCCGATCGCCCGTGTCGACCACATCCTGACCAGGGGCGTCACCCCCACCGATGCCTGGACCCTCCCCGCCACCGGCAGCGACCACCGGCCGATCGCCGCCGGACTCAGGGCATAGGCCGTCCACCGGGCGGACCCCGCCGGTCACCGGGACGCCATCCGAAGGCCGGCTCGGGCACACCGGGCCGCGACCGTTGGGCCGGAGAGTACGGGGTGGCGGCGCGAGCAGCGATCGGGGCGCGGTCGCCGTCAGCGCCGGCGGACGATTCGCGCCGGGCATCTGCGGGGACCACGCCCTGCGGATGTGGGACCTCACCCGGGACCGGCCATGAACCACGCTCACCGGACCGGACCGGACCGGACCCGAGGCGTGGACGCCGGTGGGGCACCCCTCGGGGACGGTCCCCGAGGGGCCGTCGCGTCTACCGAACCGGGTGTCTCACATGCGGCCTTGAGGCTGCTGCCCCGTATCCGGCCTCGGGTCCCCGGCGTCCTGCCGGCCGACGGTCTCGCCGCGGATGACGCGCGGCGAGACCGCTTCGCCCTCGGCTCCCTTCGGCTCCTTCATCGCCTTCGCCTCGGCCTTGAGGATGCGGGCCGACTTGCCCGCGGAACGGGCCAGCTCGGGGAGCCGCTTGGCACCCAGGACGAGTATCACCACGATCAGGATGATCGCGATCTCACTGATTCCGAACATCAGTCGTCCTCACCCTCGTCATCGCTGTCGTCCTCGAAGAAGTCCCCGACCTCGTCCACGACTTCGGCGGCGACCATGCCTCCGACGACGCCGACCGCGAGCCCGGCCGCGCCCACCGCGACGGCCGTTCCCAGCCCCGGGCCGGAGCGGTGACCGGCGTCGTGGTGGTGGTCACCGTGGTGGCCGTGACCGGGCTCGTGGCCGTGGTGCCCGGCGTACGGATCGCCGTGCCCGTGTCCGTACGCGGAGCCTGCCGCGTACGCCGACCGGTGCTCGATCAGCTGCCGGAGCCAGCCGTCGACGAGAGCCCGCCAGTCCTGATGGTGGATTCCGTCGTGCGCGACCATGAACCGGGTGACCGCGTCGTGCCCGCCGGAGAGGAGCCCGCCACGCCTGTCGGCCTCCAGGACCACCTCCATGCCGCCCGCGGTGGCGAGGAAGGTCACCTCGATCTCGTTGACCGCGTGCGCGTACTGCGGCGACGGGGTCAGCTCGATCTCCTGGTAGAAGGGGAGTTGCTGGCCGGTGCCGCCGATGCGGCCGTACTCCAGATCCGCGGACTCGAAGCCGAAGCCGAGCTGTCCGAACGCTTCGAGAATCGCTTCCTGCACCGGCAGCGGGCCCACCGCGAGCTGATCGAGATCGCCCTTGTCCTTGGCTCCGGAGACCGACAGTTCCGTGCGTACGCCGAGGACGATGCCCAGGCTCTGCCCGTACAGCTCGGTGATCGGTGTCTCCCACGGCAGCGTGACCGTGAACGGCACGCTGAGCTGCTCGCCCTCGGCCAGCCGGAAGCCGCCGCCGACGGTGAAGCGCTCGAAGACCAGGACGTGCTCTTCCTCGCCCTCCTCGTGCTCGGCCTCCACCCGTGCGACGAGTTCCAGCCCGATGTGGTCGATGTCGAAGTCGGCGCTGCCGCCCTTGAGATGGACCTGGCCGGACAGCGGGCCGCCGGGAGCGGCTGCCCCGGTGGTGAGGACGGTGTCGACGGTGGGGCCGCCCACGCCGAGTGAGCCGAGCAGTCGTTTGAACACCATTGAGGCGTTCACTCCCTTATGTGCGTACGAGGGGTGCGGGGGAGTCCGGGAAGGCCGGCGATGGCTCCCGTTCTCTACAGACGTGTAGAGCATAGGGCCGGTGGCGGGGCTTGCCGGAGCCGCGCGGGCTCGGCGGACGGGAAAGTCCGAAAAGGATCGCTCAGACGGTCCGGGTAGCCGCTTGACGTGCGTGTTTTGCCGTGCTTTTACCAGTGGGGCGGTGATCGGAAGCGGTCCGGGGCCGGGGGGGGGGGGGGGGCCCCAACGCCCCCCCACCC
>NZ_JBEXPH010000231.1:0-11713 GCF_040611955.1 Streptomyces sp. NPDC006510
GGCGGACACCATACGTGCCTGCCATCGTCTGGCCAGGCGCGGATTCCTGTTCGGCGGCTCAACCGGCACGGTAATCAGCGGCGCAACGGACTGGTTGGCCCGGCATGACACGCGCGAACTCACCGCAGTGGCCGTCGGCCCGGACCTCGGCGAGCGCTACCTCGACACCATCTACCAGACCAACTGGCTGCAGGATCTCTACGGTGAGGACGTGCTCGATTCCGGCAAGGAGACCGCCGATTCCTGGGTAGCCGCCCCACCGCCGGCGACACGGTAGGGGCGTCGGCCGGACCCTGCGGACCGGCAGCCGCATTGGCAATCCTCACCAGCTCCGGGTTCGTGAGCCCCGGGCGCTGCGTCCGAGGAGCCGGCAGCGCCGACAAGGCCCTTCCCGATGTCCGCCTCGGCCGCTCGGGTCCGATCCGGTCGGGCGCGACGCTCGGGATCCCTGTATCGCTGACGCTTCCGAGGAGCGGTGTTGAGCCATTCGTGTTGTGATCGATGGCGGGGGAGGCAACTCTGTCGGAACGGGAGGAAATCATGGTTGAGACACTGCGAGCGCGAGACATCATGTCCGGCGGCGTGCAGTGCGTCGGTGCGCACCAGTCGCTGTTCGACGTGGCGAAGATGATGCGCGATCTGAACGTCGGCTGCCTACCCATCTGCGGCGACAACAACAAGCTCACAGGCTTGATCACCGACCGTGACATCGTCGTCAAATGCTGCGCCGAGGGTATCGACCCGGCAACCGTGCAGGCCGGATCACTCAAGGCCAAGGTGCACTGGATCGATGCCGAAGCGGACGCCGGCGATGTCCTGACGACCATGGAGGAACACCAGATCAAGCGGCTGCCGGTGATCGACGTCCAGGGCGGCCACCGGCTGGTCGGCATGATCACGGAGGCGAATCTTGCGAAGAATCTGAGCGACGAACAGATCGCCGAGTTCGCGAGCCGCGTATACGCGAGTGCCGGGACGTCCAGCCGGTCCACGGACTGAGGTCTCGCCGAACCCCACAGGAGCCGGGCCAGGTTGTGATCTGTGCCTGTCTGGCGGGGCAAGCGAGCCTCACCATGTCGGTGTGACGAATGGACTCGGTGGGTTCACGTGCGTCTCGCCATGAATCAGATCGACTCGGTGGTCGACCACCGTACGATCTCGGCCGAGATCGGCCTTGCCTCGGATGACGACACCAACCGCCGGTTCCGGGGCTTTTCACCCCTCTTGGCGCGGTCGTGCAGAACGGTCAATGACGGCACGACGACTCATCGCACAAGCCGGTCGGGCATGTCCGTCCCGGCTGCGCCCGTGCGCGTCCCAGACGCGGTCGGGCATGGCACAGCGGGGATGCCATGGCGGGTGATCTCGGCACGCGGCCGTTCAGCCGTCGGCCCTCAGGGCCTGGAGCAGCATCGGTATCGAGGAGTGCAGCTCACGCTGCCAGTACGGCCAGCCGTGGGTCCCCGGTCCGTAGAAGTTGGTGGTCACATACTTCGCGCCCTTGCGTTCGAGTTCGCTCGCAAGGGCTTGGTTCTGCCTGTTGAAGTCCGCCTCCAGCGCGCTTGCGCTGCCCGGCGGGTCCAAGGGGCCGGTGGTGCCGTCACCGCACGACAGGTAGACGGGGATCGGCGTGAGGCGCTCGGCCAGGTGGAACGGGTCGTGGGCCGCCCAGACATCACGTTGCGCGACCGGGTCGCCCCAGACCCTCAGCGGGTCGTTGCCCTGGCCGGCGAAGAACCCCATGATGCGGTTCGTCGACTCGTCGTTGAGCAACGGGTGCACGGAACCGGAGTACGCCGCGGCCGCCTTGAACATCCCGGGGTGCCGGGCGGCATACAGCAGGGCGCCCTGCCCACCCATCGAGAGTCCCGCCACGACGCGGTTCGTGCTCGCCCCCCAGCCGTGCTCAAGGAGCAGGCGCAGTTCCTTGGTGTGGAAGGTCTCCCACGCCGGGTCACCGCCCCGGCCGTAGTTCCACCAGTCGCTGTACCAGCCGTTCCAGCCGGCCTCCGGCATGACCACGAGGACATCGCGCAGGCTGTCGGTCCGCGCGATGTCGGTCCGAGCGGTCCACGACGTGTAGTCCCCGCAGCAGCCGTGCAGCAGCCAGAGCGTCGGCCAGTGCCGGCTCCGGTCGCCCGGGTCCCAGCCATCGGGCGTGAGCAGTCGTACGTTCACCGTCCGGCCGCCGAGGGCCGGTGAGCGGACCGACAAGTCGACCTGGCGGTCGGCGACCTGGGTGACCGCGACGACCTCGGCACCCCGGGCCGGCCCCCCCGACCCGCCCGCCTCCCGGGCAGGTGACATTGTCGACGCGACGGCGAGCGCCGGCGGGGTCGATGCGACGGCGAGCAGCAGTGCGGCAAGGACGAGCAGGAGGCGGGATCGGTGGATCGGGACGGCGGTCATGGCGGCTCCCGGTGGTCGGTGGTCGCTGGCTCCGGTGTTCTCGGACCGGACCGGGTCAGCCCCGGTCCGGCAGGATCAGCAGTGCATCCCCGACAGGGCGTTCACCGGCCGCGTCGGACGGGTTGTTGATCACTTCTCCGTCGACCACCATCGTGGTCGACCCGCCGCCGTCGAGATTGACCGCGTCGCGCAGGCCGAGTGTCCTGGCGACGGCGGCGCTCTCGGGGATGCTCAGCCCGAGCGCATCCGTGCCGCGTCCGTCGGCGGTGACGAACACGGTCCTGCCGGCGGCGTCCACCCCGGCCAGCGTGCGTGGGTTGCGCTTGTGCACCCAGCCGTAGTAGAAGCTCGCGTTGCCGGGCTGCACCATTCCGTCGGTGGCAGGCGTGACGTGCAGCCGCCCGTCGCGGACCAGTTCCGGGCCGCCATTGAAGATGCTGGTCGCCGGTGATGGAGAGACCTTGTGACCGCTGCCGTCCCGCAACATCCCCTCGATGCGCAGGGGTCGGCCGACCTGCGCCAGGGTGGCCAGCTCGGCGACGCGCGTGCCGGTCGCCTGCACGGAGCTGCCGCCGGCCGGCAGCGATCCGCCGCGCGGTGAGCGGAGTTCGAGGACCCGCCCGCGGGCGTCCAGTACGGCCTCCAGGCCCTCTCCCTGTGGCGTCCGCCGTCCGTAGTCCGGCGTGATCGCCACGAGTTCGTCGCGGTCGGTGCAGGTCACGTCGTGCAGGGGCCGCGAGGTCGGAGTGTCGTCGGCGGTACCGCCGCAGTTCCTGATCAAGCCCGGTACGCGGTCGACGCCGTCCAGAGGTTGCGACGCGTCCCGGCCGACGGCCCGTCCCTCCCAGGTGAGCCGGGCGACCGCGCTGTGCCGGCCGGAGTCGCGCACCACCAGGCCGGGGCGCCCGTTCACCGGCTCGCTCAGCAGCCTGCCGTCGTAGACGCCGACGCCGGCCGGATCGCCCGGTGCTCCGGCGCTCGGGTCGAGGACGAAGAACCCGCCGTTGACCGCCGCGGTCGCGCCGGCTGCGGCTGCCAGCTCGCTGGTCTTCTCGCGGTTCTCCAGATCGGACCCGTACGATGCCTTGAGCCCGCCGCGGAACCGGTCCGGGTCGATGGTGAGCACGTCGATCCGCCACGGGCCACGGTCCGCCGGGTTCCCGTCCCAGCCGGTGTACACGACGGACCCTGCGTACCCGGACCCTCTCAGCCGGGTGCGCTCCGCCGTCCCGATGGACTGCGAGTCGAACCGCCCGACCCGGACCCGCCATCCGAGCGTTCCACCGGCGTAGTCGGCGACCGCCGGAGTCGTGACCTCCTCGACCCGGGCGTCAAAGCCGTCCTCCTGCAAGTCGGCAGCCAGCTCGTCGGCGCTCGCCCGGTCCTTCAGCGCCGTCGGCGGCGCGTCGGGGTCCGGCGAGGTGACGCCGCCGGGTATCGAGACCTCGACCGTCCACGCAAGCGCCGGGGCGTCGGCACCGCGCACGATCCGCGTGAGGGTGACACCAGGCTGCAACGTCCGCGTGCTGCGGGTCTCGGTCAAGCCGACGGCGCCCAGCGGCAGGGCACGCGTCGGCCCCGGCCGCGGCTCGGAGGAGGCGGGCGCCGGCAAGGCGCCCACCAGGGCGAAGAGAGCCAGACCCGTACACGCACCGAGCAATTTGCTGTTCACGTGCCCCCTTGGAAAGAACGGCCCAGCAACGGTGCCTGCGGCAGCGGCCACCAGTCAAGACGTGTGCACGTCCATCTCCTCGCCTTCTCGGGGCAGTTCAACCATGCCGGCAGGCCGTGACGGCCCATTCAGGTCCTGACAGAAGGACCTGTGCGTCCGGGCCGGGTCGTGTCGTCAAACCGCCGTCGTCGCCCGGAGGGCGGCAGTTCGACGACGCGGCCTGCCTCCCAGAAGTGGGCACTCCGGCACGCTGGGAATCCTTGTCCTTCCCGGGCTCGGTGGGCGCACGGCAAGGCCGGCGGGGGAAGCCGGCACGATAGGTCCGCGGAGTGCGGAGTGCTCCCCTCCGCGGACCACCGCACCTAACCTTGCATGTATGACCACGGGGGATGAACTGCTCCTGCTCGCGATAGTCCCGGGCAGACGGCGCATACGGATACGGGGCGAGGACCGGCTCCGGTTCGCCCTGCGGACCTCGGAGTTGGCGGATCTGATCCTGGCCGGACGGATCGCCGTCGGGCGCCGGCGGATCAAGGTGTTGGACACCCGGCCCGTCGAGGACCGCCGCCTGAGCAATGTCCTGCACACTCTCGGCGCGGCTGCTCCCCCGCCCGACCTCAGGGACTGGCTGCGCCGGACACCGCGCTCCCTGACCGTCGAGTACCTCTCCCGGCTGCAGGACCAGAAGGCGGTCCGTGTCCGTCGGTGGCGCGATTCCAGCGGCCGTACCCGCCGCGACATTCTCTCCGTGGACCTGCCGCGCCGCCGGGCGCTGCTGACCCGCCTCGACAGCGTGGGCCGCACCGGCTCCGCAAGGTCCACCGCCGACCGCGACCTCACCCTCGCCGTGCTCGTCCAGACCGCGCGCCTCGCCCCTGCCGCCTATCCTGGTCTGCGCGGCATCAACGACCGCCGCCGTATGGCCGCCCTCGCCGCAACGCACCGTCTCGCCCCCGCAACCGCCGGAGCGGCGCCGGTCGCCGACGAGGAACTCGCTGCGGCGCTGACCACCGGCGCCGACGTCCTCACCCGCCAACTCCTCGGCGAGCTCAGTGACCTCTACGCCGACTTCACCACCGGTGGCCACGGTCTCGGCCACGACCTGGACTCGGGCAGTTGGTCCGAGGGTGGCGCAGGCGGCACCGGCCACCACGGCGGCGGGCACGCCGGCTGGTGACTCCGACAGCCGGGAGCCGTACGGCTCTTGACCGAGCCCGGGGCCCATCGCACCGCGGCGGTCGAATACGCCCGGGCGCCGGTGCGAACCCGGCACGGACGCCAGGGGCGTCACACAGCGAGCGGGGCATTCCGGCCGGGCAGCTCACTGGGCGGCAGCCACTGGTCGTCCCCATGCCCGAACGGCACCTCTGCCGGCTCGGTGGTGTGCGCGACACTCGTGAAGCCGCTTGGCCTCTGCCGGACAAAGGCCAGCGGTGCCAACTGCTCGTGGCGCACGAGCAGGACGGCGGTCCTGCCCGGCGCGGTGAATGCGGCGAGCGAAGTTGTGCGTCGGCTCCCCGCCCGCTGTGTGCGCTTCGAGTGAATTCCCGGCATGTTCCCGCCGAGTGAGTTCCGCCGAGCGGGAGTCCACGCTCACGCTCGATCAGGACGGACCGCAGCCACCAGGAGATCGCCGTGCACATCCTGCTTGTCGCAAGCGCCTTCAACAGCCTTACCCAACGTGTCCAGGCGGAGCTGCGGGACCACGGGCATTCCGTTGCCGTGCAGCTCACGCACGCGGAAGACCCGGTCCGGGAAGCCGTCCGCCGGGAGTGCCCGGACCTCGTTGTGGCGCCGTACCTGAAGACCGCGATCCCGAGGGACGTCTGGTCGGTCCACACCTGTCTCGTCGTCCATCCGGGGCCGGTCGGCGACCGCGGGCCCTCCTCCCTGGACTGGGCCGTCCACGAGGGAG
Source organism: Streptomyces sp. NPDC006510 (assembly GCF_040611955.1). Lineage (NCBI taxonomy): Bacteria > Bacillati > Actinomycetota > Actinomycetes > Kitasatosporales > Streptomycetaceae > Streptomyces > Streptomyces sp. NPDC006510. The sequence goes on from NZ_JBEXPH010000231.1 coordinate 5,997, forward strand.
CGGACCGCTGGGGCGTCACCGTACTTCAGGCGAACGCGGAGATGGACGCGGGCGACGTCTGGGCGTCCGTGGCCTGTCCGCTGCCCCCGGTGGGCAAGAGCGACCTGTACCGCAACGAGATCTCGGATGCCGCCGTGGAGGCGGTGCTTCTGGCGGTCGGACGCTTCGCGTCGGGGACGTACACTCCGGCGCCGCAGGCCTCCGACGTCGGCGAAGGCTGCCGCCCCCTGTTCCGCCAGTCGCTGCGTCGCATCGACTGGCAGTCGGACTCCACCGCGGCGGTGGTCCGTAAACTCAGGGCGGCGGACTCCCAGCCCGGTGTGCTCGACGAGTTGCTGGGCGGCGAGTGGTTCCTGCACGGCGGGTATCCCGAGTCCCGGCTGGGCGGGCGTCCGGGTGATGTGGTGGCCACCCGGGACGGCGCGATCTGCCGGGCGACCACCGACGGCGCGGTGTGGATCCCAGAGCTGCGGCCACGGCGGGCGCCGGGTGGCCCGGCCACCTTCAAGCTCCCCGCCACCTCGGCGCTGGCCGGGCGGCTGTCCGCCGTGCCCGAGCGGCCGGCTCCGATGCACCGGACCGGGGCCGACGACACCTGGTCCGAGATCGGCTACCGGGAGGAGGCCGGGACCGGCTTCCTGTCGTTCTCGTTCCGTAGCGGCGCGATGAGCACGGCGCAGTGCCAACGCCTGCTGCGCGCCTACCGGTTCGCCTGCTCCCGGCCCACCTCGGTGCTGGTCGTCGGCGGCGGCCGGGACTTCTTCTCCAACGGCATCCACCTCAGCGTGATCGAGGCAGCGGCCGATCCCGGCGCCGAGTCCTGGGCCAACATCAATGCCATGGACGACCTGGTGGAGGCGGTGCTGACCACCACGGACCGGCTCGTCGTCGCCGCGCTGGCCGGGAACGCCGCGGCGGGCGGGGTGATGCTGGCCCTCGCCGCCGACGAGGTGTGGTGCAGGGCGGGCGCGGTATTCAATCCGCACTACCGCCTGATGGGGCTGTACGGATCGGAGTACTGGACGTACACGCTGCCGCGACGGGTGGGTGCGGCGGCGGCCGACCGGCTCATGCGGGACGCCCTGCCGGTCAGCTCCACCGCGGCCCACCGGCTCGGGCTGATCGACAGGGTGATCCCGTGCGCCCCCCGGTCGTTCGACTCGGAAGTCGGCGCCCTGGCGACCCGCCTGGCCGCCCTGCCCGCTACGCAGTCCCGGATCCACGCGAAGAAGGAGGAGCGGGACCGGGTCGACCTGGCCCCCTATCGGGAGGCCGAACTCGTCCGCATGCACCGCATCTTCACGGACCCGCACCACCCGTACCACGGGCTGCGCCGGGCCTTCGTCCGCAAGGAGCGCCCCGCGTCCGGCACCGCGGTCCCGCAGCCCCCGTTCCCCGGGGACTGACCGCGGTGCGGCGGCGGAGCGGCTACCGCTGCTCCGCCAGCCAGTCGTGCCAGTGGGCCAGGCCCTCGCCGGTGGTCGCGGAGACCGTCAGCACGCGCACGTCCGGGTTCACCGAGCGCGCGTGCTGCGCGCACTGCTCGACGTCGAAGTCGACATAGGGCAGCAGATCGGACTTGTTGATCAGGATCAGGTCGGCAGCGGCGAACATGTAGGGGTACTTCAGCGGCTTGTCCGTGCCCTCGGTGACCGAGATGATCACGGCCTTGCTGCGCTCCCCCAGGTCGAACAGGGCGGGGCACACCAGGTTCCCCACGTTCTCCACCATGAGCAGCGATCCCTCGGCCGGGGACAGCACCGTAAGGGCGTCCCGCATCATCTCCGCGTCGAGGTGGCACCCCGCCCCCGTGTTCACCTGCACCACGGCGCAGCCCGTACGCCTGATCCGGTCGGCGTCGAGCCTCGTCTCCTGATCGCCCTCGATGACGGCCACCGGCCGGCGGCCGCCGAGGTCGGTGACGGCGCGTTCCAACAGGGTGGTCTTGCCTGCGCCCGGCGAGCTCATCACGTTCACCGCCACGACGCCGCGGTCGGTCATCCACGTCCGGTTGCGCTCCGCGAGCAGGTCGTTCTTGGCGAGTACCTTCTGCTCGATGGTGACGGTCTCACCGACTCCACTCGGCTGACGACACCCGTGCGGATGAGGGTGCGGGTCCGGATGCCGATGTCCGTGGTCCGGCGCATCGTCCTCCCGCAGCATCACGATCCTGGTCCCGCCGGACTCCTCGGCACAGCCACAGGTACCGCACATGGTTCAGCCCACTTTCATGGAGACGATCTGCAGTTCCTGTCCCGATGTGATCTCCACATCCGCGCTGCCGCAGGGACACAGCAGAATCAGGTCGGTCAGGGTGAATTCGGCGCCACAGGTGCGGCAGCGGCCGGCGCCGGGCGGCTGGTCGATCTCCAACTGTGCGCCCTCGGCGACCGTTCCCTCCGTGACCAGGCCGAAGCAGAACCGCATCGAGTCGGGCACCACGGCCGTGAGCACGCCGACGCGGACGCGGACCGAACGGACCGGAAGCCCCCCGGCGCGTTCGCACACCGAGTCGACGACGCTCTGTGTGATGGCCAGCTCATGCACCGGTGCCTCGTCCTTCCGCGGGTGGCTCCGACCGTAGGGCCACGGGAGGACCGCGGCGCCGTCCGACGGGACCGCTCCCCCGCCCGGATCACCCGAGCGGGCCACCACATGCCGTCATTCGGCCCCGGTGACGAGCCGGGGCGGCGAATTCCCCTGTTGCCGGTGCCCGCGAATCGAGGCGTGATGGTAGCAATGTGCGCGTACCCACCCGTGGGGGCCGATGGCCGGTAGGCCGTCATCCTGAAAGGCGACACTGCCATGCCGACAGAGGAAGCGGTAAAGGCGGAGGACACACTGATCCACGTCCTTTGGATCAACGCAGGACTGAGCTGTGACGGCGATTCCGTCTCCCTGACCGCCGCCACGCAGCCGAGCATCGAGGAGATCGCGCTCGGCGCCCTGCCCGGACTTCCGCAGGTCGCCGTCCACTGGCCGCTCATCGATTTCGAATGCGGTCCGAACGGCGGCGCCGATGATTTTCTCGAATGGTTCTTCAAGGCCGATCGCGGAGAACTGGAACCGTTCGTTCTGGTGGTCGAGGGATCCATTCCGAACGAGCGGCTGCACGACGAGGGTTACTGGTGCGGGTTCGGCAGCGATCCCACCACCGGCCAGCCGATTACGACCAGCGAGTGGCTCGACCGGCTGGCTCCGAAGGCGACCGCGGTCGTCGCGGTCGGCACCTGCGCGACGTACGGCGGCATCCACGCCATGGCGGGCAACCCGACCGGCGCAATGGGTGTTCCCGACTACCTGGGCTGGGACTGGAAGTCCAGGGACGGAATCCCGATCGTGTGCGTCCCCGGGTGCCCGATCCAGCCGGACAACCTCTCGGAGACGCTCACCTACCTGCTCTACATGGCCACCGACCAGGCCCCGATGATCCCGCTCGACGACGCGCTGCGGCCGACGTGGCTGTTCGGGTCGACGGTCCACGAGGGCTGCGACCGAGCCGGGTACTACGAGCAGGCCGACTTCGCGACCGAGTACGGCTCGCCGAAGTGCATCGTCAAGCTGGGCTGCTGGGGCCCCGCGGTCAAGTGCAACGTGCCCAAGCGCGGCTGGATGAACGGCATCGGCGGCTGCCCCAACGTCGGTGGCATCTGCATCGGCTGCACCATGCCCGGGTTCCCGGACAAGTTCATGCCGTTCATGGACGAGCCCCCCGGAGGAAAGCTCTCGACCAACGCGGTCGGGCTGTACGGGTCGACGATGCGGCGGCTGCGCCACCTCACCACCCACACCCTGGACCGCGAACCGAAATGGCGTAAGCCCGGCGGGAAACTCACGACCGGCGCCAAACGCACCTGGTGAGTGACCGCGTACATCACCACAACGGACAGAAAGAAGAGGCGGCCAATGACCGCGACGCAGCACAAAGGTGCCGGAGGCGGCCAGGGAAAGAACGACCTGGTCGAGATGGCGTGGGACCCCATTACCCGGATCGTCGGCAGCCTGGGTATCTACACGAAGATCGACTTCAAACAGAAGGTGGTCGCCGAGTGTCACAGCACCAGCTCCATCTTCCGGGGCTATTCGGTCTTCATGAAGGGAAAGGACCCGCGGGACGCGCACTTCATCACGAGTCGCATCTGCGGAATCTGTGGTGACAACCACGCCACATGTTCCTGTTACACGCAGAACATGGCGTACGGGGTGAAGCCGCCGCACCTCGGGGAATGGATCGTGAATCTCGGCGAGGCCGCGGAGTACATGTTCGACCACAACATCTTCCAGGAGAACCTGGTCGGGGTCGACTACTGCGAGAAGATGGTCGCGGAGACCAACCCCGGGGTGCTGGAACAGGCCAACCGCACCCCCTCCCCGCACGCCGACGCGCACGGATACAAGACGATCGGCGACATCATGCGATCGCTGAACCCGTTCACCGGCGAGTTCTACCGCGAGGCGCTCCAGGTCAGCCGGATGACCCGGGAGATGTTCTGCCTGATGGAGGGCCGGCACGTCCATCCCTCCACGCTCTATCCCGGCGGGGTCGGCACCGTGGCGACCATCCAGCTGATGACGGACTACATCACCCGCCTCCAGCGGTACGTCGAGTTCATGAAGAAGGTCGTGCCGATGCACGACGATCTCTTCGACTTCTTCTACGAAGCCCTGCCGGGGTACGAACAGGTCGGCAACCGGCGCATCCTGCTGGGCTGCTGGGGCTCCTTCCAGGACCCGGAGCACTGCAACTTCGAGTACAAGGACATGACCGACTGGGGCCGGAAGATGTACGTCACCCCCGGTGTCGTCGTCGACGGGAAGCTGGTCACCACCGACCTGGTGGAGATCAACCTCGGCATCCGGATCCTGCTCGGTTCGTCGTACTACAACGACTGGGACGAGCAGGAGACCTTCGTCTCCCACGACCCGCTCGGCAATCCGGTCGACCGGCGCCACCCATGGAACCAGCACACCAACCCGCAGCCACAGAAGCGGGACCTGGACGACAAGTACAGCTGGGTCATGTCGCCGCGGTGGTTCGACGGCAAGGACTACCTGGCGCTCGACACGGGCGGCGGCCCGCTCGCGCGGCTGTGGACCACCGCGCTGGCCGGTCTGGTCGACATCGGCTACATCCAGGCCACCGGCCACAGTGTCAAGATCAACCTCCCCAAAACCGCCCTCAAGGGGCCGGTGGAGCTGGAGTGGCACGTCCCGAAGTGGAGCAACACCATCGAGCGCAACCGGGCGCGCAGCTACTTCCAGGCCTACGCGGCCGCCTGCGCGCTTCACTTCGCGGAGCAGGCGCTCGTGGAGATCCGCTCCGGGAACACCAAGACCTGGGAGAAGTTCGAGGTGCCCGAGGAGAGCGTGGGCTGCGGGTTCACCGAGGCGGTCCGCGGTGTCCTCTCCCACCACATGGTGATCCGGGACGGCAAGATCGCCAACTACCACCCGTACCCGCCGACTCCGTGGAACGCCAGCCCCCGCGACACATACGGCACGCCCGGCCCCTACGAGGACGCCGTGCAGGGCCAGCCGATCTTCGAGGAGAACGACCGGGAGCACTTCAAGGGCATCGACATCATGCGCACGGTGCGCAGCTTCGACCCCTGTCTGCCCTGCGGTGTGCACATGTATCTCGGCGAGGGCAAGAAGCTGGAACTCCTGCACTCCCCCACCCAGTCCGCGGGCAGTGAGTGATGGCGTGGGAGGAGTCC
>NZ_JBEXPH010000232.1:0-11577 GCF_040611955.1 Streptomyces sp. NPDC006510
GTCTACGCTATGGCCTGCGGCCACCGCACGATCTTCAGGAGTCCACACAACCCCCGATGATCACGCGGTGGCCGTACGCGTTCCCAGCCGGGTCTCCCAGCATCGCGAAACCAGACTGGAGTACTAGGGTCTGTGTACGCCAAGGCGCTCGGTATCCGGCTGGGCCGGTATCAGGGGGTCGAGACTGGTGGGCTTGACGTTGCACTTGGTACGCGGCTGACCGCAGCGGCTGACGATGGCTCTTCACCAACTCGTGGAGACGCCACAGCTAGACCGAGCTGCGGCGCCGGGCCTCGGCGTTGCCGACCTTCCGGGGAGCCACTGCGGGGTGATCGGCTGGTCGACCAGCGCGGCCTCGACCAGGCGGCGCAGATCCGGGTTAGCGGAGAGGAAGTCGGTGCTCACCCCGGCCTGGCGGGCCGCGGCGGTGAAGCTGATGGGAATTGCCTACTTGTACCAATAGCGAACGCCGCCGTGATGGCTGCAGGTGCCGCGGAACGTCTTCGAGGAACTGCAGGTCCCGTCTTTGCACTGCGCGGTAACGTCCGCCGGGTGCGCGCTGCCGGCCCTGCACACCCCGGTCGTGTGGGGCGCGCACGCGGCCGTCGCCTCTGCCCGAACGAGCGGAACGAGGAGTGCTGCGGCGACGGCGAACGCGGTGAAGGTGGCGCGGACGAGTCCGCGGCGGTCAGGTGCTGTGATGGTGCCGGTCATGATGCGGTGCCTTCCTGGGGCGAACCCTGTGCCGTAGCACGGGGTTCGGTCTGGGTGATGGGGTCGCCGCGGGGGAAGACGGCCGGGGCAGGATGTCCTGCACTCTTCCCCCGCGGCGGGTCGGACCCGGACAAGGTTGCCCAGAGTGCTCAGGCAGTTTCCCGGGACGATTCACGATTCCGGCTCGCAGGCGCCCGGATGTCCGGTCAGGTGCCGCAGGTGTCAAGCATCTCGGACAGGGCAGCGGCCTCGGCCGGGTTGGCGGTGAGCTGGTAGTTGGCCTTCACGCTGATCCAGGCGCGGCTGTAGGTGCACCAGTACGACTGAAGCGGAGGCTTCCAGTTCCCCGGGTCCTTGTCCCCCTTGGCCCGGTTACTACCGGCCGACACCGCAATCAACTGTGAATGGACCAGGTCGTTCGCGAAGGCCCGGCGCTCGGGAGTCGTCCACTGCGAGGCCCCGGACCGCCACGCTTCCTTCAACGGGACGACGTGGTCGATGTCGATACCGGAGGCGGAGGCGACCGGCTTCCCGTCGTACTCGGAGTACCAGGTGCCGCTGATGGAGCGGCACTGGTCGTCCTGGACCACGTCCTGGCCGTCGCGCTGGAGTACGACCTCGCGGGTGTCGCAGGTGCCGTACTGGGTGATCCAGTGCGGGAACTTCGTCCGGGAGTACCCGGGGACATCGTCCTCGTCGGCCACAACGAGGTCCGCGAGGAGTTCGCGGGCCTTGACCGCGTCCGGCGGTTCGGGAAGTTCACGCAGGGACGGGATCTGACCGGCCGGGGTGTGGGGGCCGGCCGTGGTGGCGGTGGCCGGGGCGGCGGTCAGCCCGAGCCCGGCGAGAGCCGAAACAGCCGTGAGGACCAAGGTTCGGCGTAGATGGCGAGTCATGCCGATCATGCTCCGGCCCCGGCACGGCGAAGAATCGTTGCTGCCCGGCGGGTGTCACTCGCGCGGGTGGGAAGTCGTACCGGGAGTAGCAGTCGGGTGTTGCGACAGTGCGTCGGGACTGAACCACACACACCGGGGTCCGGTTCCGCTCGTGGACCAAGATCCAGCACGTCCGGTCGTCGGCGTCCGGCGCTCCGCTGGTGGGAGAGGCATATGAAGGCGGCCGGCGGTAGGTGGGCAGCGCTGGCACCGGATGGAGCAACACCGAACGCATCACACTCGTCGAACTGCTCAGGGTCGCAGCGATCGACGAGTGCCTCTTCGAGAAGGTGCCGGATGTGGTCGGAGCACGGTGGGTGTTGCCGCGCCTGGTGGGCGAGGTCCGCTACGCGGCCAGGCCCCCGGGCGGGACTACTGCGGTATCCCTCCTGGCACCGGCTGCAGCCCGACCTCGCACCGGACGACAGCACCTGACCCGGGCACTGACTACTGCGGCGGCTGCAGTCCCGTCTGCGGATCTGGCAAGGCTCGATGTCCGGCCTAGCCTCGCGTCCTTTCTGAACTCGTCCGGGACAGACAGGAACGGTTGAGCAACCCGATCTGACGCCGCATCGGCACCCGCACGATACTCACCAGGGCCTGAGTAGCGGACGTGCGGGCATAGGCGTAATGCGCTTTCGAGCAGTACCCGAGCGCATTAGGTTGTAAATGGTTACCGCCGCGCCCGGAGCCACGGGGGTCTTCCGGGGGAAATGCGGTGGTCAGGAGGGACCGGAATGACTGAACGGTCCATTGCGGGCGGTCACGCCTGCGCCTACCGCCGGATGGGCGCCGATCCGGTACGGGGTCTATGGAAGCTCAGAAGGCTGACGGACCGCGAACGGGAAGTGTTCCTTCTGGTGGGCACGGGTGCAGGAAACCGGCATCTTGCGCGGGAGCTGGGGATTACGGAGCGCACAGTGAAGGCGCATATTGCGCGGATCGTGGAGAAGCTGGAGCAGCAGACGCGGCTTCAGGTCGCGGTGCTGGCTGTGCTTGCCCACGAGCAGCTGTGCTCCGATCTGCGGTGCGAGTGCCGTGAGACTGGTGTCCCACCGGGGTTCTCGGTGACGGCGGCTGCCTGATGAGGGTGTCCGTGCCCGTGCGGAACGGGTGCGGACACCGCCGTGTCAGTACTGTCAGTAGTGCTCTTCCCGGTAGACGCCGTCGGCGTCGACACCGCGGCCCCAGTCGCCAAAGCTCGTGTTCGCCAGCTCCAGGTTGACGACGAGGGATCCGGCGGCTGCGAGGGTGATCCTGAACGGGTCGTCGTCTTCGTCGGGGAGGTTGTTCACGGCCAGCAGCGGGAATTCCGCGGAGGCCAGTGTCCGCTCGTCGGCGATGAGGACGAGAGTGCTGTTGGGCCAGTCCTCGTCGTCTCGCCCGATCCGCGCCTGAATCTGATTTGCCGTGATGCCCGCGTGGGTGGGGTTGTCGATGACGTTGATCGACTTGTAGTGCTCCGAGCCTTCTTCGAGGGCCTGGAGCAGGCGTGCCCACTCATCTGGTTGCTCGAAAGATGTCCGCACCAGGAGCGGGCCGGCGGACTCCTCGATCGTGGAGGAGGCCGGCTCGGGCTCGGCTCCCGTACGCTCGCCGGGGATGACCTGGATGAGGAAGCGGGGCTTCTTGCCGTCCGACGACCGGTCACTGGCATGTACGCGGATCAGGTAGGGGCCGGCTCCCGCGGTTGCGAGATTCTCTTTGCGTAGTGGCTCGTATCCGCTGTCGCACAGGGCGAGGAAGCCGGTCGTGGAGATCACGGTGATCTCTTCGACCTCGTCCCAGCCGCTTTCGGTTCCCGGGTCGTCTCCGGTGTAGAGGGTGACGATGGGGTTCTCCAGTGCGTTTCCGGCATCGATGTGCAGCCAGTCCTTCTCGGCCGCCAGGAACCCGCGTCCGCGCGGCTGCTTGCCGGCGTCGGGGTCCATGATGGCCAGGTCGCCCCATTCCTTCATCTTGAGCGGCCGGGTGCGGCCGTCGAGGAGCGGCCAGTTGGAACGCTGCATGGAGAACCCCCATCGTGCTTACTGTGCCTGCCGGTTACGTCCTGGAAGGGTAGACGGGACCTGTGGCAGGCGCGTTGCGCGTTCTACTTGATGTTGACGTAGTAGCCGTCACCGTTGAGGACGCGCTGGGCCTTGTAGAAGCCGCCGAGGCGGGCTCCGGCGCTGCGGTTGTCACCGGCGGAGATGATGCGGGTGCTGCCGCGGCCCGGGTTGCCACCCTCCTTGCTCGCGGCGAACGGGTACTCGTCACAGTCGTACTTCGAGGGGTCGGGGTTGTGCACCTTCGCGCACATGGCCTTGCGGTGGGCGCTGATGGTCTTCTCGTCGGTGATGCGGTGCAGCGGAGTGGAGGCGCCCGGGTGACCAGCGATCTTGCGCTGGGCATCGAAGATGTGGTTGGCGGACTGCTTCACCTTCGCATCGCTGCGGGAGAGGGAGAAGACCGGGGAGTAGGACGGGAAGACGCAGCCGGGGTTCTTGGTGCGCTGCTTGGGACCCCAGAACGTGTCGTCGCAGCGGTACTTGGCGGAGCTGTAGGTGAAGCCGCCGATCGTGTAGCCGGGCTTGGTGAAGGTGAACCGGTAGGAGGCCGGGCTGGCGAGCTGCTTCTTCTTCCCGACACTGGCGGCGTAGCCGACGGTTCCCTTGTGGGCGGGGCCGAGGGTGGAGCCTTGCGGGAACTTGACGGCGGTCTTGACACCCTTGCCGCCGCCGACGGAAACGTTGACGTGGATGCCGCTGGCATTGACGAGCTTGGCCTTGCCGACGGTGAAGCTCTCTGTCCACTTCAGCTTGTTGGTCTTCAGCGTCATGGCGTGCTTGATGTCGAAGGTGGCGGAGCCGAACGGCTTGCCGTTCTTGAGCAGGTCGATGCGGGCGCCGACATCCATGCACATGCTGGTGCGGGTGATGGTGATGGTGTTGAGCTTGCAGGTCGCGGCGGCGCTTGTGTTGGCGTAGACAGTCTTGGCAGCCGGGGCCTGGGTGACGGCGATGCTGTACTTCTCCGGTGCGGCTTGTGCGGTTGCGGCGCTCATGCCGGTGAGGAGGAGGGCGCCGAGAGCGGCACCGCTGACGGCTTTGCTGGGCGCGCTGATGCGCATAGGTGTGTGTCCCCTCGTTGGTCGAGGGACGGCACCACGTCGGGCTGCCGTCCGTCAGGCGAGCACGCTATGCGCTTCAACAGCACTGGATCTATTGGCTGTTGAGACACTGTCTGATAGGACAAGTCAGGATTCGGCCAGCAGCGATGACAGTCGACGGACTGTAGCGATTGAGTGTCGGACGGCGAACCAGTACGTTCGCGGACATGAGCCGGCTCTGGCCCGTCCATCACTGTGAGGAAATCCCCCGGCGGCAAGTCGGCGTCGACGCTCAGATCGGCCATCGCCGGTTATACCAGCCGTCCAGCAAGCGGACGTGCAAATGGTGTGCCCCGTCGTGTGGCCACCGACCGCAGCGACCCCAGGCGCCGACCCACTCGGGCACCTGCGACCGTTGCATCGAGGGATTTCCGGCCACTACGGGTCGCCGCTCAACCTGCCCCAGGGTTGTATGTCCATGCCTCACCGGCCCTGAGTGGGCCATGCTGGGCCGTGTACCACCGCGTGATCTGGTCCCTGTCGTCGAGCGGTCTGGCTCGACTTCCCGCTGCCCCCGACCCTGTACCAGATCACCGCCGCAGTCTGCGCCAGCTCTCGGGCCGGGAGGACAGCACACAGGCCAGGTGCCTGACACGGTCCGCGGCATTCTTCGCCCGCCGATCGCTGCTGCGCACCGCCATCCGCAAGTACCGGGCCAACCGTCCCATCTGCTCGCCGAGACAGCCCAGCCGGGCGTCGAGATCGCGAGGCTGGGCAGCCCGCGCGAGGTCCGCCGATAGAAGAGGGAGACAGATGAGGGGCCGACGGAGAGCCACTCGCGAGAAGCGGCCCGGCACACCACCGGCTCCTGACCAACATCCACGCTGACGTCACCGTCGGCCAAGGAAGTCCCACCAGCGTAACCGGTCCGCCGAAACACCCGAGAGAGGCCATCCGCCTGTGATCCCCCACAGCCGCCCCGTGATCAACGAAGCCGACATCGCCCAGCAAGCCGGCGTACCCATCGCCACCTGGCGACGCCGCGACGCCCCCGCATTCCGCCGGCGCGTGCCACCCCTCTTCCCCGGCAGCCGCGTCCTGGTCTACGACCTCGCCCAGGCCCAGGCCCACCTCGCCGGGCGCCCCATCCCCGCCCTGCCCACCCGCGAACACCCCGACGACCTCCTCAACGACGAGGAGGCCGCCGCCCTGCTCGATGTCGCGGCCGGCACCGTCCGCGCCTACGCGACCCAGGGCTACCTCCCGCCCGGCACAACCGTCTACAGCCTCCGACTCTGGGCCCGCCGCGACATCGAAAAACGCCGCAACGCCCCTTCCCGGCAAGGAAAGGGAGGCGGACGCCGTCCGGGCACAAGGAACGGGCCCCTCAAGGCCCACGCCTACGAGGGCGACCCCCGCCTGTGCACCGCCGCCGAGGTACTCGAAACCGCCGAGGACGTGCCCCGTACCCGCCTCGCGGCCGCTCTCGCCACCCAGCACGGCGGATCAACCCGTACCTGGGAACGGCTCCTCGCCCAAGCCCACCGCAACGCCCCGTCCCGGTGACCTTCTTCTCCAGCCCGTGCAGCAGCGCGGTCAGCAAGGTCATCACCCCAGTGCTACTGCCGCCCGGGTCCAGGCCCGCCGTCGCCTGGTCTACGTCCTCGATCCGGGCGACGGCGGTCCTGGAGCTGTTGGATGCCTCCGGCGCCCGGGACCCGCTACCGACGAAAGAGCCGGCACCGCGCTGCGGTTACCGGCTCTCGGCTGGGTCTCGCACGGCAACGCGAGGCCGTGTAGTCCCTGTTCGGCTTTCGGTTGGAGTCAGCGGGCCCGACCACCCCGACCACCCCGACACCCTGACCGCCCGCAACAAGCTCGCCCAGTTGCGGCGCGAGGCGGGGATGGGCGTTGATGAATCGATCGGTTGTTGCACAGCCCTGCCTCGGGGCGCAAACGACCGTTTCCGCCTCCGGTAGCGAATGTCCCGTCTCACGAGAGCTTGCCTCCGTCTCACCTGACTTTGTCAGTTCGCATGTCAGGGGCAAGCTCACCCGAGACGTCCGCTCGCCGACCGCTGTGCTATCCAAGGGCAGTGACGACCTCCAAAGCCCTCAGAAGCCCCTTCGACGCGGTGCTGTGCGACCTCGACAATGTGATCCGTTTCTACGACACGAGCCAGCTGGCAGAACTGGAGCGTGCTGCGGGGCTGGCGGAGGGCGCGACCGCGGAAGTGGCATACGCGCCGGAGAGAGACCTGCCATACCTCCTCGGCAAGATCTCTCAGCAGCAGTGGGTGGAGTCCATAGTGCTCGGCCTTACTGGCCGGGTGTCGGAGGTGCTGGCGCGCGAACTGGGTACGGCACTCGCCAAGGCTCCGTTCTGGGCCGACGAGGCGGTGGTGGCTCTGCTTCGCCGAGTGCGGGCACACATGCCTCTGGTCCTGGTAACGAACGCAACTCTGGAGCTGGAGGACGACCTGGTGTCTCTGGGGCTGGCGGATCTCGCCGACCATGTCGTCAGTAGCGCCCGGGTGGGGGTGGCCAAGCCGGACCGGAAGATATATGAGATCGCGGCTGAGCGGGCTGGTGTTGCCATGGACCGGTGCCTTTTCGTGGATGACCGGTTGGAGAACGTCGAAGCCGCAGTCGCGTTCGGAATGACCGGCGTGCACTACCGAGAGCCTGCGGATCTCCGTGAGCCGTTGAGCTTCGTGCTGAACAGCTGAGACAGCCGCACCGACCGACAGGTGCGCGCCCGAGTCTCACTGGATCGTGTCCGTCCTGAACAGGCCGAGCAGGCACAGCAGCTCTACGACTCCGGCACCTCCGTCCCGAAGATCGCCCAGACCTTCAAGATCGGGCGCTTCACCATCGATGGCTACATCACGCTGAAGCCAGCAAAGTGATGTCCACAGACACGATGGACTGAGACAACCTCGTTCATTCGCACCTGGCAGACACGACGAACCGAGACACCAACCCCCGCCAGTCTCGCCGCACTATGCATCACGCCTGCTCAGAGCCTTGGCCGAAAGCAAGATCAAATGAGACGGGACAGCGAACGAGGGCGGCCCCTGGCAGGGGCCAAGTCCGCCGCGCGGGACTCGACGCCTGCGGCCGCGAGTGCGAACACGCCGGGCCAGCTCGGCCGCCGTGCTCGCACTCAGCCCCGACAACACCCTCGACCACGGCCTGCGCGACACCATCCTCGACGGCCTGCGCAACCCGCCGCCCGGCACCTGGTCGACCGTTTCCAACTCGTGCCAGGGGTCGATCCAGTGCTCGCTGTTGTACGTGAGGACCATGTCGTCGATGCCCAGGCATTCGACGATGTGCGGGCGGGGCGTTTGCGTCTGAGCCGGTAGTTGCGCGGGGGCAGCGGGTGGGATGCTGCGGGGGTCGCTCACAGATTGTCGCTCTCGGGACGCGCGTGCGGAATCAGCGGACGGTTGCTGTTGTGTTTGGTGGCGTGCAGGCCTTGCGGGCTGACGGGGAGTGCCTGTGGGGTGGTGAGGACGATCTGAGAGTCGCTGCTGGCATTCTCCGCGCAGACGGTGAGGACAGCGTTGGCAAGGCGTTCCCCTTCCGGGCCGCCGCCCAGGCCATCGAGGGGCGCGTCCAGCCACTGGACGCGTGGCAGCAGAACGAGCGGCATGCTGCGAGCGGCTTCCAGGGCCATGAGGTGGTAGGCGGTGTGGGCAATGCTCACCAGCCCTGCCGAGCGGGCAAGCTGCTTCAAGGTCCGATTGTTGATCTTGGGCGCCAGGGTCTTCGGATCGATCGCAGCACTGCGGATCTTGTCCGGCGCCATGGGAATCGCGATGTCCGCGAAGATCTGCGACAGCTGCTTCACGGTTTGCTTCCGGTGTTCCTGCGCGTTCTCTTCGGCAACAGCCCAGGCTTTCGTCGCATCGTCGGCCTGCTGGGACGACGCTGCTTCCTTCTTCTCCAGTTCGGAGATCTGAGCGAGTTCCTGCCGGCGTGCTTTGACTGCATCCAGCTTCGCCCGCGCCTCGCTCTCACCCGTACCAGCGCGGGCCCGTGCAGCTTCGCGCGGAGATCGGGCCGCGCCAAGTCGGCAGGATGTGGGTGGTCCGGCCCAAGCGGTGGGTCACGTCCTGCAGGTGAAGGAAGCGGGGGTCGACTTGGCGTGGGCGTCGGCCTTTCTCCGCGGCCTCGTCCAGGTGCCCGATCGCGTGGCGCGCGACCTTGCGCAGGGTGTCGTCGTGGTCGCCGAGTTGACGAAGGTGCAGGCGTTCCCAGGTATCGGTGGAGACCAGGGTGCCGGTCACCAGGCCGCCGCCCACGGCCAGGGTCAGCACGATGTCCCGGGCCTCGATGTCCTCGTGCTCCGCGCCCAGGCGCAGCATTTCCAGGTGCGGGTCGGTCCGGGCGTCCGGCTGGAGCAGCATCCTCACGGCCGGCTGGACCGCATCTCTCCACGACAACGTGCCACTCCCCTGGAGCGGACCACTCCCGCGCAAACTCGCGCCACCCCGCCCCCTCCTGCCACACCCCGACGGTTTCCACGGAACTTGGCACCAGGCGCATAACTCGAACGGGTGAACGGCCGTACCCGCGACCGACAAACCGGTCATTCATGCCCGCGGATCCGGGAACCGCACGCCGCCGCCGTGCGGATCGGCGAGCGCGGACGGCCGCTCCCCGAGCAGGGGGACGGCTCCGCCGCGGTGAACACTGGCCAGCGCTGATGCGGACGTCGGCTATTGTGCGATCCGCTCCAGGTGCCCGGATCGGGCATTCTGCGTTGTGCCATCGGCTGCACCCGTACCGTTTTGCCGTGCCGCCGCGTACGTGTCTCTTGCAGGAGCGTCGGCTGTTGCCGCGCGCGCCATAATCATGAATGGGGTGGGGATGTCCAGTCACCGATTGTCCAAAAAGGGCCGATACATCGCCTGGGCGGCGGCGGGTGCCGCCGTTGTTGTAGGTGCCGGAGTCGCGGCACAGACGTCGATGGCGGCCACGACGTGGCCTGCACAGAAGACCTATACCGGACGGGCGTTCGACACCTGCACAGCGCCTTCGCTCCCGGCGATGAAAGCTTGGCGCACAGGGTTCTACGGCGCTGCCGCAGTCTACGTCGGAGGCAAGAACCGCGGTTGCGCCCAGCCGAACTTGACTGCGTCGTGGGTGAAGTCGGTCAACTCCAGCGGCTGGAAGCTGATACCGATCTACGTAGGCGCACAGCCGCCCTGTCAGAAGAGTGCGAATCCAGAGAAGTTCACCGCCTCGACAGCGGTATCCCTTGGCGAGAGCAATGCCAAGGACGCAGTCTCCAAGGCATCGGCGCTCGGAATGAAGGCCGGCAGCCCGATCTACCTCGACATGGAGCCGTACGATATCACCAACAAGGCGTGCAACGACGCCGTGCTGGCCTATGTGCGCTCCTTCACTAAGACGCTACGGGCAATGACCTACCGCGGCGGCTTCTACGGCTTCAGCAGCTCCAGCGCGAAAGCTATCGCCACTGCTACGAACAAGACCGATCTGCCGGGGAACCTCTGGTACGCATTGTGGGACAAGGAGAACACGACCACATCGGACTGGCCGTGGGGCGCCACGCAGTTCACTGACCACAGCCGGGGTCACCAGTACATGGTCAACAGTAAAGAGTCTCGCGGCGGATACACAATCACCGTCGACCGCAACGCCTGGGACGCCCCGGTCGCGATCATTGGGTGACACTGGCTCAACATTCGTCGACCATGGCCGTCGTCCAGAGACGAGCTCGCACGTTGCGTACCGGTCTCGTGCTGTGGGCGGCAGTCGGGTGAATCGGGCCACGGAAGCGCTCTGACCCGAAAGAGGCCCCCCGTCCCGGGAAGTCCCAGGCCGGGGGGCGATCCGTATACCTTTGACGCGTTCACTGAAGGAACTCAGGTAGCACGCCTCCTTAGCGTGCTACGCGACGCGTGAGAGGGACTCTGCGCCCGCCAGCCGGGCCTCTGCTTCGAGCGCCTCGACGTCACCCTGCGGAAGATCGAGACAGACGATGCGCTCGTTCTCAACGGTCGAGAAGACGAGCTCAGCGCCCAGAGATGCTTCGCATCCAATGGTGCGATGTGCGAGGAGCGAAAATCGCTCCAGATCCCTTTCAGAGAGCAGATCGAGCGGCACGGCCATGAGGGGGTCCCCGCGTCTGCCTGATGTCGGCCCCTGCGCAGACCTCACCTCCTCGATCATCTCTTCGAAGATACGCTTCGGCTCAGGATCGGTGATGGCTTCATCCACGTACAGATCGAGTACAGTGTCCGCGCCAATCTTGCCCAGATGCGTACCGACCACGGAAAGGAAGATTTCCATGTCGGCGTCGGTGGAGGACGTGAAGTTCAATGTGCGTTCCTTCGGTGGTACATGGTCAGGGATTGGGTGGCCGGCGGCTGACCCCGGCCACCCAAGACGTAGGCCTGCGCTAGCGGCGCCAGCCACGGAGTGCGACCCAGCGCACCCCGCTCTTGCCTAGGTTCCAAAAACCACGTTTCACGCTGTAGTGGCCTTTGCTACCGGCTCTGTTGTGGTGCCAGCCGTGATGCTTATCCCACTCGATGCGGTTTTGGTGGTTACCCCAGTGAAAGCCTGGCTTGTGCTTCCGCATGACGAAGTGCTTGTTCTTTTGTCCGAACATCATCCACTTGGTCGGAGTGCGGTGGAAGAACGATCGGGTAGACCGATATCCCGACTTCGCCCAACGATAGCCCCGCTTGGCCCAACCCCACCGACGTCCGTCGAGGTCGTATTGGTTGGTGGGGTCGCCGGGGTAGGCGTAGCGGTTGTCTCCGCCTCCGTATACGGGGTCGGTGGAGAGGAAGCGTCC
>NZ_JBEXPH010000233.1:0-11554 GCF_040611955.1 Streptomyces sp. NPDC006510
TTGCACTCGCGTCACGTACGACGGTCTACCGGACCAGACCGTGCCACGAAGGCACATCCCGCAGATTGATCACGACTCGATACGCACCCTAGTAGTGGTCAGGGGTGCTTCGCGGCCGGAGGCGCGAATGGCTGGAGCCGCCCGGGTGCTGTCGCAGGCCACGTCGGGTGATGCCCTGGATCTGCCGGAGCACGCCGCCGTCGTCCTGAGTGCTAGCGGACGGCCTTGACCCTCCAGACCAATACCGCGCCCAGCGCGGACATGGCCGCGGAGCAGAGAAACAGCGAGCGGTAGCCCCCCGGACTGCCGAGCACGACCGAGGCGATCGGGGGAACGAGAACGTAGGGCAGGGAGGTCATCAGGTTGGCCAGGGCCATGTCCTTGCCGCGGTCCGCCGAGGCGGGGAGCACCTCGGTGACCAGGGCGGTGTCGACGGCCAGGTACACGCCGTAGCCCAGGCCCAGGATGACGGCTGCGACCAGCGTCATGGTCCACGTGGGAGACAGCGCGAGTGGGACCGCGGCGACGGCCATCGTGATGCCGCCGAGGAAGACCAGCATGCGCCGCTTGCCCAGCATGTCGGAGAGCCAGCCGCTGAGGACGACCGTCGAGATCGTGGCCAGGCAGTTGACGCCGATCACGATGAGCAGGCCGTCCTCCGTCGACTGGCCGGGGAACAACTGCTCATAGTGCAGTACGTCGTCCAGGAAGTACGGCAGGTAGAGCGTGCCCATCCCGTAGCCCAGCCCCATGGTGAACCGGGAGCTCATCGCCCAGACGAAGTCGGGGTGTTCGCGCGGGTTGATCCGGTAGCCGTCCAGGAAAGTACGCAGAGAGAACGGATCGCGGTGCCGGCGGGGAAGCGGTGGATCCTTCATGGTGGCCGCGAACAGCAGTATCAGCAACGGCAAAGCGGCCATCAGCATGTACTGCGCGGAGAAGCCCGTGACCAGCCCGAGCAGTAGCCCGCCCGCGATCATGCTGCCGGCCTGCGGGACCATGGCCCAGCCCAGCACCACACCGCGCTGGGCGACCGGGACATGGTCGGGCACCACGGGGGAGAGTCCGGCACCGATGATCATGAAGCTGGCGGACAGCACGAGGGAGCCGAGCGCGACCCCGACGACGGTCGTCTGGATGCCGATGCAGACCAGTGTCACCATGCAGACCAGCGAGCCCGCGATCATCCACGGTCGACGGCGGCCGAACCGGCTGGTGGTGCGGTCGCTGAGGGCACCGGCCAGCGGCGCGAGGACGATTCCCGAGATTGCGCCCATCATGCTGACCCAGGCGTAGCTGCCGACCTTCCCCGCCGGGTCGATCTGGGCGATCTGCTCGGGCATCAGGAATGTGGTCGGCACCTGAAGCGGGATGAACATCCCGACGTTGGCCAGGACATACAGGGCGACCCAGCCGGAGCCGACCTTACGGGTCGGCTCGGCGAGGGCCTCGGGCCGCTCGGGGGCGAGGCTCATCGGGGCACCTTTTTTAGGTGGACGAGCTCGCTCGTCCAGTCGAAGGACAGCAGCGGCGGGAGACCGTGGCTGAGCAGGACGGCGCCCTCGTGGACGGCGCCGGTGGTCTCATCCCGGTAGCGGGCGTCGGGGTCGAGGCCCTTCAGCCGGGTGCGGGCGACCGAGCGGGTCAGCGCGGACGGCTGGAACTGGAAGACGACGACTTCGTCCTCGGTGAGGTACTGCACGGCGTCGTGCCCCAGGCGGTACTGGACGCCACCGTGTACCACGGGCCGGATCCGCTTGTACTGCTCGACCAGCATCCGGGCCCAGGCCAGATCCTCCTCGCTCCAGTTCCGCAGATTGCCGCCGATGCCCATCGCCCCAGCCATCGAGACATGGAAGCGGTACCGGACCGAGGTCGGGCGGGCGGTGAAGCTGTGCGGGCTGTCGGTGACCCAGGCGCCCATGGTCCGGGCGGGCAGCAACTGGCAGTGGCCGTGCTGGATCGCGACCCGGTCGGCGGCGTCGGTGTTGTCCGACGTCCAGATCTGGTCGGCGCGGGCCAGCACGCCCAGGTCGGCCCGGCCGCCGCCGCCCGCGCACGATTCCAGGTACAGGCCGGGACGGGCGGCGCGCAGCCGGTCCATCACCTCGTAGACCCCGCGCGTGTGCTCGATCCAGACCCGGTCGGGATCGGCGGCCCCAGGCTGTCCTGCCTCGCTGAAGGGCCGGTTCATGTCCCATTTGAGGAAGACCACGTCCAGCTCGGTGACGGTCCTGACCAGCCAATCGACCGCCCATTCCCGGACGTCGCGGCGGGCGAAGTTCAGCACGTGCTGGTGGCGGCGCTGGGTGCGGGTACGGCCGTCCTGGCAGAGGATCCAGTCCGGGTGCGCACGGAAGAGGTCGCTGTCGGGGTTGACCGCCTCGGGCTCGACCCACAGGCCGAAGCCCATACCCAGCGCGCGGACGTGGTCGGCGAGCGGGCCCAGACCGTTCGGGAAGCGGTCGGGGTTGGGCCACCAGTCACCGAGCCCGGCCATGTCGCTGGTGCGGGCGCCGAACCAGGCGTCGTCCACGACGAAGACCTCGACGCCGAGACCCGCGGCCAGGTCGGCCAGCTCGGTCTGCTGCTTCTCGCTGATGTCGAACTCGGTTGCCTCCCACGAGTTGAAGATCAAAGGGCGTTCGGCAGGACGGGCGGGCAGCACCTCGCGTTCGACGTAGGCGTGCCAGCGGCGGCTGGTGCCGCCGAAGCCGTCGGGGGCATACAGCCCGGTGAAGACGGGGGTCTCCAGACGCTCGCCGGCGGCCAGCTTCCAGACCAGGCCCTCGTGGCCGAACCCGCCCGTCCAGGAGGCGCGACCGTAGGCGTCGCGGCGCAGGGTGATCCGGCGACTGCCGCTCCAGGCCAGGGCCGCGCTCCAGACCTCGCCGTGCTCCTCGGCGGCGTCCTGCGCGTCGAGCATCAGCCACGGCCCGGCGTGCTGTCCCGTGATGCCGAGGCGGCTGGTGAACACGGTCTCCCCGACGGGCACCCGGTCGCGCCGGAGTTGGAACTCCCGACCCCATTCCCCCACCACATGACTGACCCGGTAGTCGTCGCGGGCGGGCAGCGTCCAGGCGGCGGAGTCGAACCGCAGGACGTCAACCGGCTCGTCCGCGGTGAGGACGGCCCAGCGCTCGATCTGGTCATGGCCGTCCCGGAGCCGGTAGTGCAGGTCGAGACCGAGGGAGCGGACACGGTCGGTGAAGGAGAGCGTGAGCAGGTCGTCCTCGACCGTGTACGAGAGGAACCGCCACTCGAAGCCGCGGACACCGTCGTCGAACCGTACGGTCAGCGACGGCGCCCCGAACCGCAGGCCGCCCTCGACCACGTACTCCTCACCCCCCGGGTCGTCGCTGCCGGGGTCCTCGTCGGGCAGGTCGGCCGCGATCACGACGGCCTGCTCCAGGGCCAGCGGCCGGCCCCAGTGCACGTGCCGGGGGACGTCGTCGGCGTCCAGCTGGAAGGCGTAAGAAGTGCCGGGAGTGCTCAGAAGCCAGAGGCGGGCTTCGGAGTGGTGAGTGATCACGTAAATCCTCAAACGTGAGTAGGGCTCATGTTCTGCTCATACGTTAGGCACACGAGCCCGCAACGCCAAGCCCCTGACGGGGGCTGTCGAATTTCGCGGCGTGTGGTTCCCTGCGCTCTGCGCGGCTCGGTCGGTGAACGCGCCGGAAAGTCGGCCGGGGCCGGCCGGATCAGGAGAGCTGATTCGGCCGGCCCCGGCCCTGGACACCGCCTCACGGGTGCGTCAGTTGGCGTAGACGCCGGCCTCGCGAAGTGAGTAGCCCCACTGGGTGCCGCGCTCCAGCCCCTTGATTCGTACGTAGCGCGCCCGAGTTCCGGCGAAACGTGCCGTGTCCAGGCCGCCGTCACCGGCGGCCGTGGACCAGACCGACTTCCAGGCCGTGCCGTCTTCCGACAGCTCGACGCGGTACGACTTCGCGTACGCCGCCTCCCAGTCGAGGGTGACGCGCTCGACCGGCTTCGAGGATCCGAGGTCGATCCGCAGCCACTGGTCGTTGCTCCACTCGCTGGCCCAGCGGGTGCCGTTGTCGCCGTCCACGGCCTTGCCGGGCGCGAAGCTGACGAACGGGTTCCACCATTCCGACGAGGACGCCGAGGCGGTGACGCCCGAGGCCAGGTTCGCCCCGGACCTGTGCTTCTCGGTGTTGCCCCAGGTGCGGAGGTAGGACTCGGCGCCGGAGAAGAGGTCGTCCACGACCCCCTGGCCGCCGACGATCCGGATGTCCTCGATCCAGTCCGGGACCATGCCGTAGTGCGCGGCGCCATCGGTGTTGAAGTCCCACGTGCGCTCGCCGGCGGTCTGCTTGTCGATCACCGAGCCACCGTCCGTGCTGCGGAAGGGGTACTTGACCGGGTTCGGGGTGTCCCCGCCCCGCGGTGCCGGCCAGCCGCCGACACCGTTCATGTCGGTGCCGTAGCCGTAGCCGACCTTGTACTTCTCGCGCAGCGCGTCCGTGCGCTCGGCCTCCGCGCTGAACGCCTCGGAGCCGCTCATGTACTGGGCGGCGAACCCGCCGAGCTTGTAGAGCCGCTCGGTCCAGCCCAGGTCCATCCAGCTGTGCGAGGAGATGGCGCCCGGGTACGACTCGGACTCGAGGATCTCGAAGGCCTGATCCGCGGCCTTGACACTCATGTGGTCGAGCTCCAGCATCATGTGGCGTTCCATCATGCCGCGCACCGCGTACGCCCCCAGGCCGGTCAGCCCGCGGGTGTTGCACTGCGCGTCCGAGGCGTACGAGGGGACGGCCACCCCCGCCGGCAGCTGCTTCTCCGCCTCGGGTGCCTTCGCGTTGCCGATGGGGTTGTCGTGCTGCGGGCCGCGGCAGGTCTCCGTCTTCCAGAAGGTGCCGGTCGACAGGAACTGGCCCACGTTGATGGCCGTACCGAGGGCGCCGGAGTCGTAGCGCACTCCGCACAGGGCGTTGTCGAACTTGTGGCACAGGAACATGCTGCGCACGCCCAGTTGGTGCAGCTCGTCCAGGCCGCGGTCGATGTCCTCCTTGCTGCACTGCGCGATGTCCAGGATCTGCTTGCAGCCGAACGGCTCGGAGGTCTCGACCCCCAGTACGACGGCCAGCTTGCCCTGCTCGATGACCTCGCGGGCCTGCGCGCTGTCGGTGACGATCCGGAACCAGCCCTTCCCCGGGCCGCCGTACATCTTGTCGATGAAGGCCTGCATGTCGTACGACTTCTGTGCCTCGAGACGGATGGCGGTCATCTCGTCGCAGCTGCGGTCCTTGAAGAAGTAGACCGAGCAGATCACGCCGTTGGTGACCAGGTCGTTGACCAGCACCCGCTGGCCGCCGCGCCATGCCCGCTCGACCCAGGCGTAGTAATTCTGTTGGTGGGTCAGCGAGTCGTGGGCGGGCCAGTCCTTGAACGTGGGCCACCCGTTGGGGTCGTGCTTCCCGTCGCCCTTGGTGATGAAGTCGAAGACGGCGCCCGTGCCGTCGGGGTAGTGCTCGGGGCAGTCCTTGAGTGCGTCGGCTACGCCCTGCTCCGAGAACGGCTTGCCGCAGATCAGCCGGCCGCCGAAGCCCTCGTTGGACATGATGTGGTCGTGGGCGTCGACGAAGCCCCTTACACGCCCCTGGGTGTCGGTGCCCTTGAAAGGCTCGCCCGTGACGTTGATCTGCGCGTCGGGTGTGGGCCGGGCGGTCGGATCCCACCAGTTGGGCTCCGCCGCGGAGCTGGGCGTCGGGCCGAGTACCAGAGCCATCGCGGCGAGGAGCAGTGACACCACCGTGAGGGATCGGAGTCTGCGGCGCGGAGGTTGAACCATGGTCATCGCGTAGATCCTTAAATGTGAGCGGGACTCATGTTCTGCTCACAACTTAGGGATACGAGCCCGCGACGCCAACCCCCTGACGGGGCCATCGCCGGGAAATGAGGAAGAGCACCCCACCGGAATCGGATGCTCGCACGCCTCCCGCCGAGATCACGGAGCGTATGGGCGCCTCGGACAGGACGGGCGCTCGCCGACCATGTCGACGAGGGGCGGTTGCCGTAGCCGTTAACGGCTTCCCTTCGGCGATCCCTGGATGCTGATGACCGCGGCCGCGCTGGCGACCTCCCGGATCCGACTGGGTACCCTGCTGACGCCGGTCGCCCGTTACCGTCCGCAGCAACTCGCCCGCCAGGTGGCCACCCTGGACCACCTCAGCGGCGGCCGGGTGATCTTCGCCGCAGGTCCGGGCGGTCCGATCGAGGACGAATACTGCAGTTTCGGCGACACCGCCGAGCCACGCCTCCTCGCCGAGCGGCTGGACGAGGGGCCGGAGCTGTTGGGGCGCTTCTGGTCCGGCGAGCCGGTGAACCACCACGGCCGGCACTACGAGGTCCGAGACGTGACGCTGCTGCCCGCCACCGTGCAGCGGCCGGTCCGCCGGTGTGGATCGGCGGGTTCTGGCCGCGTCGTGAGCCCATGCGGCGGGCAGCGTGGTGGGACGGCGCCGTGCCGCTCTTCGCGACGGCCCGGCATGGTCATGTGCCGGGTGCGGCGGAGGTGCGGGAGCTGGTCGGCTATGTGCGCAAGCAGCGTTCGGCCGAGGCCGAGCGCCCCTTCGAGTTCGTGCTCGGTGGTGCCACGCTCCCGGATGCGGCCAAGGCCAAGGACGTGATCGGTCGGCTGCACGACGCCGGCGCCACCTGGTGGGACGAGCGGCAGGTCCGGACCGGCCCCGACCTGGACCGCCTGCCCCCAGTACTGCGCCGCATCGAGGCGGGGCCGCTGGTGGTCTGATCAGCCGTTCGAGGATGTGCCGGGCTTGTCGGTGGGGCCCTTGGGCCGCTTGTTGGGCCGGTAGCTGGGGCCGTTCATGATGACCTGGTGGCTGGTGTTGATCAGCCGGTCCAGCAGCGACCCGGCGACGACAGGTGTCAGCGTACGGATTTTCACCCAAGTTGCGTACGGGGGAACGCCCCCAGCTGTCAGGCCACGTCACGGGCAGGGCCAGGAGTTAACCGGCGCGAGCGGTGGAAGGCGCCGAAGACGCCGCGCGGCCAAGTGCCGGCCTACCGCCTCTACACCGCCCGGTGGGCCCTGACCGATCTCGAACGCACCCGGCCGCCCGATCGAAGAGGCGGAGAAGCGGTCCGGGCGGCTCCGGCCGTCCCCTTCGACGGCGGCCGCGCCGATCACGGGCCGCCGCCTCGGAGTTGGCCGGCCACGGGATACGGGACACAGGGTCGCGAGGGCCGGGAACAACAGCACGATACCGAGTCCCAGGACAACGCCGGACGGGCTGGAGCAAGGACGGCAGCACCACAGGAACCGCACACGCTTCCTTCACGTCCAAGGCGATAGCCAAGGCAACGGCGCCGCCGACTATGGCGGCTTCGAAGCCGCCGTTCCAGACCACTACCGCACCCACTCCCAGCCCCGGCCCGGCCTTTTGGAGGAGAGCAGAAGGTTGCCTCCTTGCTGTGCGGTCAGCAGCATGCAAGCCGTGAGAGGCCCCGTCACACGATGAGCCGTACCACAAACACGTCGACGCACCACACGTACACGATCGGCGCACCGAGCCGGCGCAACACCGAGTTGGCGCTGCTGGTGTTCGCCGTCGTCATCACGGCGTTCGCCTACGCCAACGCGGGGCTGGCCATCAACAACCAGGTGCCGTCGGGCCTGCTGAGCTACGGCCTGGGCCTGGGCCTGCTGGCCAGCGTCGCCCATCTCGTTGTACGGAAGGCCGCGCCGTACGCGGACCCACTGCTGCTGCCGCTGGCCACGCTGCTGAACGGACTCGGCCTGGTCGTCATCTGGCGGCTGGACCAGTCCAAGCTGCTGCAGTCGATCAAGCAGGCGGGAACGGCCGCGCCACGGCAGCTGATGTACACGACGATGGGCATCGCCCTCTTCATCGTCGTCCTGATCGTCCTCAAGGACCATCGCGTCCTGCAGCGCTACACCTACATCTCCATGGTGGGCGCCCTGTTCCTTCTGCTGCTGCCGCTGGTCCCGGGCCTGGGCGCCGACATTTACGGCGCGAAGATCTGGATTCACGTCGGCAGCTTCAGCATCCAGCCGGGTGAGTTCGCGAAAATTGTGCTCGCGGTCTTCTTCGCCGGCTACCTGATGGTCAAGCGCGACGCGCTGGCCCTGGCCAGCCGCCGTTTCATGGGCCTGTACCTGCCGCGCGGCCGTGACCTCGGCCCGATCCTGGTTATCTGGTTCCTCTCGATCCTGATCCTGGTCTTCGAGACCGACCTCGGCACGTCACTGCTTTTCTTCGGAATGTTCGTCATCATGCTGTACGTCGCCACCGAACGGACCAGCTGGATCGTCTTCGGTCTGCTGATGTCCGCGGCCGGCGCCGTCGGCGTCGCCTCCTTCGAGTCGCATGTCCAGCAGCGTGTCCAGGCCTGGCTAGACCCCATGCACGAATACATGCTCAGCCGCCAGGGCGTGGTCGGTCACTCCGAGCAGTCGATGCAGGCGCTGTGGGCGTTCGGCTCCGGCGGCACCCTCGGCACCGGCCTCGGCCAGGGCCATTCCGAACTCATCCGGTTCGCCGCCAACTCTGACTTCGTCCTCGCCACCTTCGGCGAGGAACTGGGCCTGACGGGCATCATGGCAATCCTGCTGATCTACGGCCTGATCGTGGAGCGCGGCATACGCACCGCCCTCGCCGCCCGCGACCCATTCGGCAAACTCCTCGCCATCGGCCTGTCAGGCGCATTCGCCCTGCAGGTCTTCGTCGTTGCCGGCGGCGTGATGGGCCTGATCCCGCTGACCGGTATGACGATGCCGTTCCTGGCGTACGGCGGTTCCTCCGTCATCGCCAACTGGGGCCTCATCGGCATCCTGATCCGCATCAGCGACACCGCACGCCGCCCCGCGCCGTAGCGTGCACCCACGACGTTCACGTACGTACCGCCGGTTCCGGCGGAACGGATTCGGCAGTTGCCCACCCGGGACGTCGCGCTCCCCCTCCTTCTGCAGCACGTTGCCGACAGCGACGGGATGCCCCGCGGGCCGGTGGCGGGCGAGTCGGCGGGAACCTGGGGGAGGACGGTGGCGAGGTTGTTGATGGCGTCGGCTGCGGCCCGGAACGGGGCATCGGGCAGACCGTCCGAACTGCAGACGGGGCTGGAGCAGTGTGGCTGAGCGCCCCTGATCCTCTACCACCTCTCCGGCCTACGACTGCGGATCGGTCATGTCACCGACCCGCCCACCAACGTCATCAGCCGCGGCGTCCAGCTCCATCTCCTCGACCTCCTCGGCCTGGAGCCAACACATCCCCGCTGGCCAGAGACTGAACCAGCTACCCGCGAAGTACGGGGCCAGATCGCCCCGTTGACGCCTTCTCGCGCCGCGTGCTTGCATCCCGCCATGACGCCGCTGGAGCCTCTGGCGCGCCGCCGCGCCCCCCGCGCTGTGGACCTCGGCCGCCTTCCCGGCGCGCCGCCCAGTGCGTCGGCTCGCACTGTCCTCTCCCACATCTGTCTGCTGTCTCAACGACGAGGAAATGTCATGCCTTCACCCGTCTCCGCCAGCCGCCACGACGAATCCGCGTACGACCGCCGCAGGCTGAGCCAGTGGCTCTCCGGGGAGGCAAGGGCGGACGGGGTCACCCGCCGCCGGGTGCTGACCCTGCTCGCCGTGACCGCCGCCGGGGCCGCGCTCCCCCCGCCGTACTTTGCCCATGCCGCCGATCCCACGATTGTCAAGCCGCTGCCGCCCGAGTGGTTCATCCGGCGCGACACCAATGCCGAGACCCGCTGGGAGGCGTTACGCGGAACCGGCCACCACACCCCCAACGAACTGTTCTTCGTGCGCAACCACACCGCCACCCCTGTCCTGGAAGCCGCCGAATGGCGGCTGAGGCTGTGGGGCAGCGGGCTGCGTGGCGCGCCCCGTGAGGACAGGCCGGTGGAGTTCGGGTACGACGATCTGCGCGCCCTGCCCGCCGTGACCCGTACAGCGTTCGTCGAGTGCGCCGGAAACGGCCGCAGCTACTTCACGGCGCAGCAGGGCGAGAAGGTCACAGGCACCCGGTGGACGCTGGGGGCGATCGGCGTCGCGCGCTGGCGCGGGGTACGCCTGGCCGATGTCCTGCGCAAGGCCGGGCTGTCCTCATACGCCATGGATGTGCAGCCCCGCGGTCTGGACGCCGAGTTCTTCAGCGGCGGCGAGAACCTCGGGCGGGTACGCC
This sequence comes from Streptomyces sp. NPDC006510, assembly GCF_040611955.1. Classification (NCBI taxonomy): domain Bacteria; kingdom Bacillati; phylum Actinomycetota; class Actinomycetes; order Kitasatosporales; family Streptomycetaceae; genus Streptomyces; species Streptomyces sp. NPDC006510. The sequence continues at coordinate 10,188 of NZ_JBEXPH010000233.1, forward strand.
GTCCGCTGCCGCTGGCCAAGGCGCTGGACGATGTGCTGCTGGCGTACGAGATGAACGGCGAACCGCTTCCGTACGACCACGGGTATCCGGTGCGGGTGCTGGTGCCGTGGTGGGTGGGGATCGCGTCGATCAAGTGGGTCGGCGACATCGAGGTGTCCACGCAGCCGCTCTACTCGCCCTGGAACACCATCTTCTACCGTCTGTTCGGCCCCGCATACCCGGAGGAGGGCAGCGCGCCGCTGAGCCGGCAGGTGGTCAGGAGTGCCTTCGAGCTTGCGAGCGGGGCGAGGTTCATGGTGGGGAAGGGGCAGGTGCTGCACGGCCGGTCGTGGTCGGGTGCGGGGGCCATCGCGCGGGTCGATGTCAGCACGGACGGCGGGGCGAGCTGGCGGCCCGCCCGCCTCCACGACCGGCCCCGTGCTGGCACCTGGACCCGCTGGTCCCTGACCTGGAAGCCCGACACAGTCGGCGACACTCACCTCCTGGCCCGCGCCACCGACACGGCCGGTCACACCCAGCCGGACACCGCCGTGACCAACACGCAGGGCTTTCTCTTCGACGCAGTGGTGCGGCACCCGGTGACCGTGATCTGACCACCATCACCGCGGGCAGTTCGCTCCCGGCCGGGCGTAGGCCTGTGGCCGGTACACGGCCGGCCCCCATCCTCACAATAAGTCAGCCGGCCCTGCCTGCTTCTTCCAGATGTGGATGGCGGCGGCCGCGGCGGCATCGAGGAGGTTCAGTACAGCCCTGTACCGCGTGGACTTCACGGCTGTGTGGCGTAAGAAGGGTGTGATCCGGTCGGCCCATCCAGGTCGGGTTGAGTATGCGCACTCATGTCCGGCGAATCCTCGCGCGGGGAGGATCGGTGCAGCGTCGTATCGCAGTGGCGCCGACCCGATTCAGTGCTGAGACAGTTACGGAGAATCTCGTGTCCCGACGTGTTGCTCTGTCCGTTGTTACCGGTGTCGTTCTTCTCGGTGGTGCCGGCGCCTTCGCTTTCGCCCAGGCCGCAGAGCAGGCTTTGGTACTGACGCACAGCACTGCCCGCTACACCGCTCCCGACGGGGACCGAAATGGCTCGCTGGCTTTCGTCACAGATGTCACGGCGTCCTCCGGTGTCAAGAACGTGAAGGTGCTGGCCTGGCCGCAGGACTCGTCCTTCGCCAAGAAGAGGCTGACCGCCAAGGACATGGCCGCAGTGGAGTCGGCCGACTGCAAGCCCTCCGGGCAGGACACCGTGCGCTGCACCTACACCGCCGAGGTCACCGGTACTGACTTCGGCTGGTTAGGGTGACGTTGGGGTGTCGACGGCCAGGCCGGTGCCGGCTATGAAGCCGTCGAGGGTGTCGGGCCGGTACTGCAGG
>NZ_JBEXPH010000234.1:0-11531 GCF_040611955.1 Streptomyces sp. NPDC006510
TGTACCGCTTCGTGTACTTGCTTCCCACCTGGTGCTACTTCCTCTGGAACCTCATGTCCCAGTCTCCAGGTGTCCACGATCAAGGGGAAGGTTCACTTTGACTGGCCGTTCTGCATCCGCTCACGTGGGATACGGCCAACCAGTTCAGATCGTCGACTGACGAAACCGTCAAACAATCCGACACGCTCATGGTGTGAGCCCAGTACTCCAGTCGCACTTCGTGATCTGACGGGTGGTCGGGGCGTCAGTTCAGGCGAGGGCAGCGAGGCGTTGCTTGTCGTGGTGCCAGCGGGCGCGGGCTTGGTGGCGGCGTCGCCAGGTGGACCATTGCAGGTGGAAGGCCATGCGGCGGGCAGCGAGGGCGGGGCGGCCGCGCTGGGGCAATGTGGCGGGGATGGCGGCCGGCCCGCCAGTATCGGGTCCGGGCGGCCCTCGCCCTGAGTCGCCGGACCGGCGGGGCGCCTGGCCCGGCTACGGTGGGCAGGTCCAGCAAGCCGTGACTCGGGTACCAAGAGGGACGGCTTGCCGGCTGAGGATGTGGGCTCTGACTGTGCGCGCTCCGGGCCTGGTGGGCGCCAGCGCGCGTGGGCGTGTTCGGGTGTGTCAGGCGCGGGAGTCTGGGGTGGCATCCGCCCCGCCGCCCCGTTTCCGCTTGGGGGCGTGGGCCCGGTAGGGGCTGACGCTGGGGTCGCTGTCGATCCAGAAGCGCCAGGGGGTGGTCGCGCCCGCGCCGGAGACGCCGGTGCGGGGGCCGGTGCGTATCAGCGCCGGGTCGGGGGGTGTGCCGGTCAGAACGCTGAACGTCGTGCCGTCCCCGCAGGCATCGGCGCCGTTGAAGGCCCGGTCGACACCGACGGCCACGGTCAACCTGGCCGGGCCCTGGGCGAGTTCGCGGTCCCTGCGGGCGGTGGGGCGGCGCTTGCGGGCGAGTTCGACGCCGTCCAGGATCTCGCCCGCGCGCAGCAGCACGGCCGAGGAGTGGCCGTCCTGACCGGTCACGAGGTTCATGCAGAAATGCATGCCGTAGGTGAAGTACACGTAGACGTGCCCGGGCGGCCCGAACATGGCCTCGTTGCGCGGGGTGCGGCCCCGGTAGGCGTGCGAGCCGGGGTCGTCCCGGCCGTTGTACGCCTCGACTTCGGTAAGGCGCAGGGAGACTGGGCCCTCCGGCAACGTGCAGATCAGGACGCGCCCCAGCAGGTCGGGGGCGACCTCCGTGACATGGCGGTCGAAGAATTCACGGCCGAGTGGCTGGTTCGTTTGTTCGGGCACGCGGCAGAGTGTAATCAGCAGCGGGGCCCCGCTGGCAACGCCGTTACTGGCACGGGGGCGTCGGATAGTGACGGTTCGAGCGCATGAACGAAATCGACGATGATGTCATGCTCACGCCGCGCCGTGCCGCTTCCTGGGCCAGGCATTCGAGTTGGTGGTTGGCACCGTCCACGAGCACGTTCCAGTGGCGCAGGCGTTCGGGGTCGCGGCGCTCGGCCTGGTCGAACAGGGTGGTGACCATGGTGGCGGTGCAGTGCTCGAGCGAGGCGTCCATGTGCCGGTTCTTCGCGGGGTCGTGTCCCGTGGAGTGGTGTAGGGAACGCCCGCACCGCCGCCCATGAGAACACACCGTCGTAGCTACACCGACCGTGGCATACGGAGCGCGCCCACCACTACCCCCGAACAGTCGACGCCGGCACGCCCCGGATGCCCGGCCCCGCGTGGCGGACACCCCCGGGGCGTACCGTGCGGGGAACCTGGTGGTCAGCGGGCCAGCACCGCCACTTCCCAGCCGCCGAACCCGACCACCAGACGGCCGTCGGGAGTGACGGCCAGCGCGGTCATCCCTTCGGGAAACTCCAGCTCCGGCCCGGTCTGCTGGCCGGTGGCCAGGTCCCACACCTGCACCGTCCTGTCCCCACTGTCGGCGACGGCGAGCGGGCTGCCATCCACCACGGCACCGTAAGAGCGTTGTGGCAGTGCCCCCGTTTGGGGGTGGGGCTGCCTGTGGGAAGGGATCGTGCCCGCTCGCGCTGCTGCGGGAGGTCGGTAAAACTACGTAATTTACCGCGTAATTGTGTTGTGGGGAGGGTCTGAGGTGGGTGCTTGGATGTAGGAATGTCTTCGGCAGCTGGCCGGTTACCAACCAGGTCCTACTATAAGATCGCTGCTACATCACTCGGCGGGACGCCATCCTTCACGACCGGTCCCTTCTTCCGCTCGGCGCGTTCGGGTGCGTCGCGAGGCAGGATGTCGGCGCCGGTGCGGGGTGCAGGAGCGGCACCATAGCAGGCGGCGACGCAGGCCACTGGCCTGACCGCGCCTTTTGCGGAAACGCGCAGCCCGCCACAATAACATTCCTACGACGGCGAACGACGCATCGATTGGTTACGGGCAATGAGACAAGTCGACATGGGCGACCTCGATTACGACGACAACTGCCTCGCTTACATAGGCGATGAACCGGAACCCTTTTCCGGCCTTGCGTACTCCACCCAAGGCAATGCTTTTCGTGATGCCGAGATAACGTATGTGAACGGCCTACGACACGGGCCCTGCCGAGAATGGTACGGCCCCGGCCGCCTGGCCCTCGATGAAGTATATTTCGACGACGCGCTGCACGGGTCTGCTCGCCATTGGCATAAAAACGGACAGCTGGAGGAAGAGGGCGAGTATGAGTATGGCGTTACCCTGTGGGAGAAGAGCTGGGATGAAAATGGAAACCTGCTAAAAGATTATACAATGCCCGAGGACAGCTCCGACCGAAAATTCCTTCAGGGCGTGCGCGAACGTCGTGCACAAGCTGCGCGCTTCGCGACCTGACGGGGTGACGGTTGTTCTGGGGGTGCCGGGGCATGGGTGAGGCCGCCTGTTGATCATGAGTCGGGAATCGCTCGGCGTCGGGCCCGACTTCCCGGGCGTCGCCCCGAACCCGCTCCTGAGCAGTGATGCACGGAAGCGCAATGCGGATCTGCGTACGGGGGCGCTTGCGCTCGGCGTTCTCGTCGACTGGCGGGAGGTCAGCAGCGGCGGCAGTCCACGCGTGGTCCTGATGTTCGACGTGGAGACCGCTGGCGGCAGATCGTTCCGCGGTATCGCAGACGAAGACCTCACGATCACCGAGCTCACCCGACTCGCCCCAGGACAGACGTTGCCCGTGCGCTACCGGCCGGCCGTCGTGGACCACTACGTCGCCCTTGCCCGGGACGCGGACCCCGCCCACGTGCAGCAGCTCTCTGACGAGATCGCGAGCCGCAAGCGGACCTGACCCGAAGCCATTGGCCGGATCCCTAGGGCGTGTCTGGCAAAGGTTGAGCATTCTGGCTGGAACTCTGGTCCCGTGTCGCGTTTTCAGTTGCTCTCGGATGCCCAGTGGTCTGGCCGGTGCCGGCCTCGTCACAGTGGCTCGGTTGCTCCACGACCCAGCGCCCGAGCGGGGCTTCCTCGACACCCACTTGCTGGCCCGCCGCCCGTAGAGCGTGGCCTGGGTCAGGGTGGTGTAGATCATTCGCGTGGATGAAGCTCGTCTAACTTGAAGGTCCTCTTGCCGTACTGATTCGTGTCGCGATCTGGCTGAAGTGGGGCATGTCTAGATCGATCACTTGGCGTTGACGGACTTGCTCTGTATCGAGCTGGATGAGCTTCTCCTCTGCGCTGGCGAGGCTGACTTGGAGTCCTTCGATCTCACCGAGCCATCCCTCCTGTTCTGCTTCGGTGATTCGGGCGATCAGGTTGTCGCGGATCTCGACGAGGCGGTGTCTCTGATCCGGGTCCGGTCGGAGCATGGAGCATCGAATACACGCGTGTTCGTGGATGCAGGGCGTTCCGAATGCGCGAGCGCAGATTCCGATGGACGGCACTGTCACGTTGACTGACCGGGTGGGATGATCTTCTGGTTGGTCGTGCTGGGCGGGGTCGTCCGTGGACAGCGCGCCGCCGTCGTACAAGGGGCACCGGTACCCGGTGGAGATCATCGCGCACTGCGTGTGGCTGTACTTCCGCTTCCCGCTGTCGTTCCGCGAGGTCGAGGAGCTGATGCTCGAGCGCGGCGTGCTCGTGTCCCACGAGACGGTCCGCCGCTGGTGTACGAAGTTCGGGCAGGACTACGCCAACGGCCTGCGCCGCCGGCGTGTGCAGCCGGGCGACAAGTGGCACCTGGACGAGGTCTTCGTGAAGATCAACGGTGAGCTGAAGTACCTGTGGCGGGCCGTCGACGCCGATGGCAACGTGCTCGACATTTTGGTCCAGGGCCGAAGGGACAAGGCCGCGGCCAGGCGGTTCTTCCGCAAACTGCTCAAGAAGACCTGCTCGGTGCCGAGGGTGGTCGTCACCGACAAGCTCCGCTCCTACGGCGCGGCCCACCGCGAGATCATGCCCTCCGTAGAACACCGCGCCCACAAGGGCCTGAACAACCGGGCGGAGAACTCCCACCAGCCCACCCGGCAGCGCGAACGCGCGATGAAGGGCTTCCGCTCCGTCGGCGGAGCCCAGCGATTCCTGGCCGCGTTCAGCGGTATCTCGCCGCACTTCCGACCACGCCGCCATCTGATGACCGCCACCGAATACCACACCGAGATGACCACCCGCTTCGCCATCTGGGACGAGATCACCGGCGCCACCGCCCTGCCCACCGCAGCGTAAGCCATGCCCCCACCCGACCCCTACACACCCTGACGCGCCCTCAATCGATCAACACCACACCAACGTGACAACGCCCCTCCGGTGGCTCCGCAGCCGGAACCTCATCGCACGGATCGCCCGCCCCGGCATCGAGTCCGGCGAGCGGCTCGGCCGGCACCGTTGGAAGATCGAGCGGTCGATCTCCTGGCTCTTCGGCTACCGCCGCCTCACCGTCCAGTACGAACGAAAAGGCAGCCACTTCCTCGCGTTCCTCGGCCTCGCCGCAGCTCTCACCTGCTACAAGAGACTCGCAAAACTCACCACGTGAGACACCCTCTTACACACGTCGCAGGGCGATGGTGGTGCAGGTTCTTCACGGTCTTCCCTCACAGGCGCCCGTCCCTGCACTTTTCAATGCCCGAACGTTCATTCCCGGACTCTCCGTTGCCTCGCACTGTGGGGGAGCACACGGCCGGATGAATAGGCGACGGGGGTGATGCGGTGAAAGCCGGTCAGGAGAAGTCTCCCGACAGCGACCAACCGCATCAGTCAACACCTGCCGCATCTGTTCAGCACAGTTCTTCGGCTTCGGGCCGCACGTCTGCCCCCGCACCACAGATTCGCGGACTGAGTCGGCAGAGCATGCAGCGCCTGCAGGGCGTGGCGGGTAACAGGGCTGTCTCCCGTCTGGTCGCGCAGCGGTACACGGCCCCGGTGAAGCCGTCCCCCGCCCAGGCCCCCGGCTTCCGCAAGGTCAAGGCGGACGTGGCGGCCAAGAAGGTCCGCCTGGCCGCGCACACTCCCGCCGCCGCCGAGTCGAAGTCCGCGCAGGACGCGGCGGTCGCGCCGCCGGACGACAAGGAGGCGCAGGGCAAGGCGGCGAACGCGGAGAAGATGAACGCGGCGAAGCCGGGTGAGTTCAACAAGCAGGCGTTCGTCGACGCGGTGAACAAGGCGATCGACGCGCAGGCCCCGAAGAACCTCGACCAGGCCGACAAGTTCTCCAAGTCCGGCAAGGCCGACCAGATCAAGGACGAGGTCGACGGCAAGGTCAAGGACGGCAAGGACTCCTCCGCCAAGGACATCGACACGGCCACCAAGGCCCCGCCGGACACCTCGGCGGCCAAGGACAAACCCGTCACCCCGATGACCCCCGACCAGCCCCCCGCCAACCCCGGCGCCCCGTCCGCCGCCGACGCGGTCCCGGACAAGCAGCCGGCCGCGGTCACGGACTTCTCCGAGGGCCCGGCCGCCAACGACCAGGCGATGGCGGACGCCGAGGTCACCGAGGACCAGCTGGCCAAGGGCAACGAGCCCGAGTTCGATCAGGCCCTGTCCACGAAGAAGACAGCGGAAGACGACTCCGCGAAGGCCCCCGCCAAGGGCAGGGCTGCCGAGGCACAGCAGCTGAGCACCGCGAAGGCGGGAGCGGCGGCCTCCGGGACGCAGGCAATGAACGCGTTGACCGAGACCAGGACCTCGGCTGGCAAACAGGTGGACGGCGGCAAGGGCGAGACGAAGTCCAAGGACGAGAAGAAGCGCGCCGAGGTAACGGCCAAGCTCCAGAAGGTCTACGACGGCACGAAGAAGGACGTCGAGGAGACCCTGTCCGGGCTCGACAAGAAGGTCGACGCCGCGTTCATCTCGGGTGAGAAGGCGGCCCGGGACGCGTTCACCGCGGACCACAAGCGCCGCATGAAGAAGTACAAGGACAAGCGCTACTCAGGCATGTTCGGCGGTGCGAAGTGGGCCAAGGACAAGCTGATGGGCATGCCGAAGGAGGCCAACGACCTCTTCCAGGAAGCCCGCAAGCTCTATGTGGCGCAGATGCAGACCGTCATCTCGTCCGTCGCCGACATCATCGGCACCGAACTGGGCAAGGCCAAGGCCCGCATAGCCAAGGGCCGCGCGGAGCTGAAGGCCGAGGTCGACAGACTCCCCGCAGATCTGCGCGAGTTCGGCCAGGAGGCCGCCACCGACTTCGCGGGGAAGTTCGACGACCTGGAAGCCACGGTGAACGAGAAGTCCGAGCAGCTCGTCCAGGATCTCGCGCAGAAGTACACCGCCGCGCTGAACAAGGTCGACGAGGAGATCAAGAAGCTCCAGGAAGCCAACAAGGGCCTGGTCGACAAGGCGAAGGACGCGATCGTCGGCGTCATCAAGACGATCAACGAGCTGAAGAACCTCCTCCTCGGCATCCTCGCCAAGGCCGCCTCCGCCATCATGAAGATCATCAAGGATCCCATCGGGTTCCTCGGCAACCTCGTCAAGGCGGTCGGCGCCGGCCTCAACCTCTTCGTCACCAACATCGCCACCCACCTCAAGACCGGCGTCGTCTCCTGGCTGCTGGGAACGGCGGTCAAGGCCGGCCTGGAACTCCCCCAGAAGTTCGACCTCAAGGGCATCATCCAGCTCATCGCCTCCCTCCTCGGCCTGACCTGGGACAACATCCGCGCCCGCATCACCCGCAAGGGCATCCCCGACCAGGCCATGACCGCCGTCGAAACCTCAGTCCCCGTCGCGAAGAAACTCGCCACCGAGGGCCCCGCAGGCGCCGTCAAGGAAATCACCGAGGAAGCAGGCGACCTCAAGGCCACTATCCTCGAAAAACTCACCAGCTACCTGATCCCCACCGTCATCATCGCCGGGATCACCTGGATCATCTCCCTCCTCAACCCCGCCTCCGCGTTCGTCCGCGCGGTCAAGGGAATCATCGACATCGTCACGTTCATCGTGAACCAGGGCGCCCAGATCGTGGAGTTCGTCAACGCCGTCCTGGACGCCGTCATCGCCATCGCCAACGGCGGTTCGGCGGGCGTCCCGAAGATGGTCGAAGCGGCACTCGCGGCCAGTGTGCCGTTGTTGATCGGATTTCTCGCCTCGCTCCTCGGCATCGGCAGCCTAGCCAACAAGGTCAAATCCGTCTTCCATGCCGTCGCCAGACCTGTCAATCGGGCCATCGACAAAATCGTGGGCTTCATCGCCAAGAAAGGCAAAGCCCTCTGGGAAAAACTCAAGGGCAAGGACGGCAAGGAGGCCGATCCCTTGGACGTGCGTGTCATCGCCCGGCAGGCCGCACAGCGCGGCTGGACCGTCGCCCGGCAGCGAACCGATACGCAGCTCGTCGGCCGCGCCGAGCTCGAATCGGCCCTGGCCAAGACCGGAGCGGCCCGCGGCGGCGTACAGGTGCAGGTCGTAGTCGCCGAGGCAGGCACCCACTGGACGGTCCGGGCCACGGCCAGCAAGGGTGCCAAGAAGGCCACCGCCGAGGAGGGGAAGGGCTGGATCGCGAAGGGCGAGAACGGCGCCTCTTGGTACGCCGCGAAGGACCACAGCGCCTTCAACCGCGCCGTGATCGCGGAGTCGTTCGACGCGCTGCGCGGCACCGCCGAGCCTGAGGACGGCGACCTGCGCACCGCGTACGCCAGGAAGGTCGCCGCGGCCAAGAACATCACCGTGACCCAGCAGGGGCGCCTCGACGGCCGTGCCCGCGGCCTCAAGCTCACCATCGGCATGGAGCCGTTCACTGGGGTGGCCCGGGACAACCAGATCGCGACCACCGTCAAGATCGCGCCGAACACCACCCAGCAGCAGGGCCAGGTGCCGGCGGCCGGCGAGGTCTTCCCGTACAAGATCGGCCCGCTTCAAGGCGCGGCCCAGTTGAAGACCACTCTGGTCGGGACCGTGAACGAGCAGCTGCAGCCCTTCCCCGCCGGTGGCTTCGAAGTGAAGGACGACTTCACCGGCTTTGCCGTCAACCTTCTCGCCACGCCCGACAAAGCCAAGAGCGATCTGGCGACCCGCTACCTGGACCAGGCCTGGGCCGGTGACCCGGAACTGCAGGCCGTGGCGGCGCACCGGACGGCAGTCATCGCGGGCGTCAACGCCTTCGAAAAGCTGGACACCGAGGCCACCGCCACGGCCGGCAAGGAGGTAGCAAGCGCCGTCTCGGGTGTGGCGGAGCGCGACAACATGCTGATGGCGGTCTTCGGCTTCCTCTGGGAGCCGCGGTGGTTCCCCAAGTCCGGTGGCAAGGCGGTGCCGCTGAGCAAAGTGCGCAAGGCGTACGCGGAGCTGAGTGACGAGGGCGACCGCACGAAGGCGAAGGACGAGGAGTCGGCGATGCTGCAGAGTAGGTCGCTTCCGTACGGCGCCCTGCGGGAACAGGTGCTCCGCTCGACGTACACCAAGCAGGCGGTGGACATTCTGTCCACCCGAAACCATCGGGTGCACGTCTTCAGTCAGGATCCGGACGGCGGGCTGACCACCGTCGGCGAGGACCCGATGGGTGTCCTCGCGAAGTACACGAGGGTTCTCGCGGACATGGAGCGGCACCCCATGCTGACCATCGGCGGGTACTCCTTCAAGGGCGTCAGCTGGGCCGAGGAAGCGGATCCCCGGAGGGGACAGCTGACAGTCCTGGGCAACGAGATCGACCGGGCGATCCGGGCGGCCGTAGCGAAGGTCCTGCCGCGGATGATCTATCCGACTGAGCCGAACATGCTCATCAAGGCATGGACCCACGACAAGAGCGAACAACGGGGCATCTTCCAGGACCCGGCGATGATGGGAGGCAAGAAGCCCTTCTGGGGCAAGAAGGACGCCGAGGGCTGGGCGATCCGTGATCGGCTGGCGAGGGGATACCGCGGCGACGAAAGGGATTTCGTGGCCTACGTCCCTGAGGCCGTGACGACGACGGACCCTCTCATCCAAGACCCCTCTCGGGGGTTCGGCATCGGTGCCCCCGAGGTGCTGGACGCCGTCCGGCCCAGGCGGCGGAAACCTGATCCCGCCGACGCGTTGCTGGGGCAGTCGCAGACCTATGCGCAAGCGAAGCGGCTCGCCATGGAGATGTCCAAGTCCGAAACGCCCGCGTCCTACGAGGCCCGGCGGGCAATCTTGGCCACCCAGGGCCTGACGGCCAAGGTCTACTCCGAGGTGGAAAGTGTCGTACGGATGATGGCACGCAATCCGGAGGCGCTCGGTACCAAGGAGCTCCGGCTTCGCTTGGAGGCGATCGACGCAAAGGTCGAGCAGGTGCTCGACGGCGAGAGGGAGCGCGAGGATCTGGTGAAGAAGGCCGGGGAGGTCACCAAGGAAATCGTCCGCGCGCTCACCTCCGCCGAACTCGTGGAGACCTGGGCACAGATCAAGGATTGCTTGGACGAGATCCTCCAACCTGCCGAAGGGTGAACCGACAAGTGAGTCCGACGACGCCGCGCGAGGGATACGCCGCGATGGCCGCCCGCGCACAAGCCCTCTACGACCAGGGACGGAGCGCCCGCGAGGCGCTGGCCGAGTGCTACGGGGTGGAGCTACCTGACGAGATCTTCGCCATCGCCGACACAGAGTTCGACCCCGAGCTGCCCGACTACTTTCCGGTCAACCAGCCGTGGCGGCTCATCACCGGCCCTGGCCGGGGCCCGGTCCCGCCGGCCCCTCGCACGTCGGAGCGGTACGAGAAGGCTGTCGCCGACTTGGACCCCGACCTGCTCCCCCTTGTCCGCCTTGGCGAGGAGGAGACGAAGCACGGCGACTCTATGCTGTGCTACCGCCTGTCCGACCTCGCCCAGGGCGCCGCCACGGTCTACGGCATTGAGGGCGCGGTCTGGACGGTGCTGGAGGCGCTGCCCGCCGAGGTTCCGCGCTACGGCGACTCGCTGCTGGACGTCCTGGCCGAGTACTACGCCGACTTCTACGCCCAGATGGAGGAGCGCTACTACGGGCCCGGGCACGCGGTGTCGGACGAGATGCTCGACGAGGCCCGTGACATCGTGGAGGCCATCGATCGCCTCAAGCGCGACCTCACTTCCGGCCTCGGCGGACAACCCTGAGGCGCCGCCCTCAGCCCGGCTCGACCAGGCCGAACTCGGTGACCGACGGCGCCTTCTTCGTCCAGGAGGCCTCCAGCCGGTCCCGGGAAGCGTTCCAGGAGAGGTGGCCCCAGGAGGCGTTGCTGATCCAGCAGATCGGCACGCCCGAGTCCTGGCTGACGCGCCAGTCGGCACGAACGAGAAGATCTGGTTCACAGATACGGGATTGCCGAGTTTGTCGGAGCAGCCCGTCCAGTCCAGTGACAAATCTGGGAGGCTGGGGCGCGGCCTTCCCCCAGCTGCGGTGCAGCGCGACGCCCGCTCCCTACCCCCATCAGGACCCCGTCGCCACCATGAGGACGACGTCCTCATGCGCGAGGCATTCAGCTACGGCGTCGGCATCGATGACCCTGCTCGCTGGTGTAGATAGAGCCGCAGCGCTGGCACTCTTGCAGCCCATCGATCACATCTGGGCAATGGAAGCAGAAGTCGATGAGTGTCTCCGGAGCGGCAGCTGTCGAGGCTCCTCGAACCAGGCTGCTCATGGTGCAGACGGGGCACCGGTCCGGGGCGTCACCGTCGTACGAGGCATCAGGTATGGCGCGGTTGAGAACGCGGACGGCATAGCCCAGGGCCAGGCCCAGAGCGCCATAGCCCTGGACACAGAGGTGGCAGTACATGGTGGAGAACCTTGCGTCCGACTGGCACCACCCCGGCACGCCCCTAATGAGTGTCGGAGTGAGGGCGAACTGCAGGCACTGCGGGCACCGGAGGGTGCGCGCTCTGACGGGCCCCAGGACCGGAGCGAGGTCCTTCACGCGCTCTGCCACGTAGCCCTGGATCGTGCGGACCCCTCCGCGGATCCGGTCCATGTCGATCTCCGCGTGGTGCCGTTCTTCCTCATCTGTGATGTGCTCCAGAATGTGCTCATCGACGAAACTGGCGTTGTCACGTTGGTGTGGTGTTGATCGATTGAGGGCGCGTCAGGGTGTGTAGGGGTCGGGTGGGGGCCTGGCTTACGCTGCGGCGGGCAGGGCGGTGGCGCCGGTGATCTCGTCCCAGATGGCGAAGCGGGTGGTCATCTCGGTGTGGTATTCGGTGGCGGTC
>NZ_JBEXPH010000235.1:0-11220 GCF_040611955.1 Streptomyces sp. NPDC006510
GTCGCCGGGCACCCTCCGCGAGGCGTTCGACGCGCTCGCCGCCCGCCACGAGATCCTGCGCACCCGCTACGTCCTGGACGCGGCCGACCCCCGGCAGGTCGTCGACCCGGCTGGGCCCGTCGACTTCGCCGTCAGCGTCCGGCCCGGCCTGGACGCCACCGCACGGGACGCGGCCGCCGTCGCTTTCACCGAGGCGCGCGCCGCCGAGACCTTCGACCTGGCCGCCGACCACCCGCTGCGGGTACGGCTGCTGCGCTTCGCCCCCGACGACCACGTGCTGCTCGTCGTCATGCACCACATCGCCTGCGACGCGCTCACCCGCCCGCTGCTCCTGACCGACCTCGCCGCCCTGCACCGGGGCGAGGAACTGCCCGCACTGCCCGTCCAGTACGCCGACTACGCGGCCTGGACCGCCCGCAGGCAGATCGGCCCCGACGCCGACCGCGGACTCGACTGGTGGCGCGGACAGCTCGCCGGCACCGAGCCGCTCGCCCTGCCCACCGACCGGCCCCGCCCCGCCGTGCGCACCTGGGGCGGTGCCACGCACGGCTTCGACGTCCCCGCCGCCACCGCCACCGCGCTGCGGGAGATCGCCCGCGACGGCGACGCCACGCTCTTCATGGTCCTGCTCACCGCCTACCAGACCCTGCTCGGCCGCTACACCGGCAAGCGGGACGTCCCGGTCGGCACCGCCGTCTCCGGACGTACCCGCCCCGAACTGCGGGAGATGGCCGGATACGCGTACAACACCCTGGTGCTGCGGGCACGCTGGGGTGCCGACCCCGCCTTCCGTGACGTCCTGGCCGCCAACCGCACCACCGTGCTGGACGCCTTCGACCACCAGGAGACGCCGTTCGACCGGATCGCCGACGAGCTGGAGCCCGAGCGAGACCTGTCCACCACGCCGCTCTTCCAGGTCATGTTCGACCTCGCGTCCGGCCAGGGCTCCGACGGACCCGAACTGCCCGGCATCGCCACCGAGCCCGTCGCCGCCTCCGGCGCCATCGCCCGCTTCGATCTGACCCTGCACCTCACCGAGCGCGCCGATGGCACCCTGCACGGCAGCCTGGAATACGCCACGGCCCTCTTCGACGCGGCCACCGCCGCGCGGATCGCCGGGCACTACACCCGGCTCCTCGCGGAGATCGCCGCCGCCCCCGACGCCCCGCTCTCCGCGCTCGACCCGATCGGCCCCGAGGAGCGCGCCCTGCTCCTCGACGGGCCGGCCACCCCCGTCGGCACCGGCCACGCCCTCGACGCCACCGCCCTGCGGCCCGTTCTGGAGACGATCGTCGAGCAGGCCGCGGCCACCCCCGACGCCACGGCCCTGCGCCACGACGGCACCGCGTACAGCTACCGCAGGCTCGCCGAGGAGTCGGAGCAGTACGCCCGCCGGCTCGCCGGGCTCGGCATCGGCCCCGAGGACACCGTCGGCGTCCTCCTGGACCGCTCGCCGCACCTGGTCGCCGCCCTGCTCGGCATCTGGCGCGCGGGCGCCGCCTACGTGCCCATCGACCCCGGCTACCCGGACGAGCGGGTCGGCCACATGCTGGCCGCCACCGACACCCGGGTCGTCCTCACCGAGACCCGCTACGCCGACCGCTTCGACGGCCCCACCGTCCTGGTCACCGACGACCCGGCCGAACAGGCCGCCCGCACGGTCGCCACCGCCGCCCTGCCCGCCTCCTACGACCTCGACGCGCTCGCCTACGTCATCTACACCTCCGGCTCCACCGGCCGCCCCAAGGGTGTCCTCGTCACCCACCGCGGCCTGGCCAACTACCTCGGCTGGACCGTCCAGGCGTACGCGGGCGCGGGTACCTCGGGTGCCCCGCTGTTCTCGTCGATCGCCTTCGACCTCGGCGTACCCGATCTGTACGCGCCGCTGATGACCGGGCAGCGCGTCGACCTGCTCCCGCAGGACTTCGACACCGCCGACCTCGGCGCCCTGCTCGCCGCAGGCGCCCCGTACTCCTTCGTCAAACTCACCCCAGGCCATCTCGACCTGCTCCAGCAGCAGTTGACGTCCGATCAGATCCAGGGCCTGGCCGGTCTCGTGATCGCCGCGGGGGACTCCTTCACCGCCCGGCTCGCCGAGCGCTGGACCGCGTCGGCCGGCCCCGACGGCACCCGTCTCGCCGCCGAGTACGGCCCCACCGAGATCACCGTCGGCAACTCGGCGTACTTCCTCGACGGGCCCGTCACCACCGAACTCGTCCCCATCGGCCGCGCCATCCCGCACACCACGATGTACGTCCTCGACGAGCATCTGCGCCCCCTGCCCGTCGGCGTGCCCGGCGAGGTGTGGATCGGCGGCATCGGCCTCGCCCGCGGCTACGCGGGCCGCCCCGACCTGACCGCCGAGCGCTTCGTGCCCGACCCCTACGGCCCGGCGGGCGCCCGGCTCTACCGCACCGGCGACATCGCGCGCGTCCTGCCCGACGGCAACCTCGACTTCGTCGCCCGCGCCGACCACCAGGTCAAACTCCGCGGCTACCGCATCGAGCCCGGCGAGATCGAGTCCGTGCTCACCGCGCACCCGGCCGTCGCCGAAGCCGTCGCCCTCGTCCGCGAGGACAGCCCCGGCGCCAGGGAACTCGTCGCCTACGTCGTCCCCGCCGACGGCGCCGACCCCGACGCCCTCGCCCCGGCCGCACTGCGCGCCCACATCGGCGAGACCCTCCCGTCCTACATGGTGCCCGCCGCCTGCCTCACCCTCGACGCCCTGCCGCTCACCGCCAACGGCAAGCTCGACCGGCGTGCCCTGCCCGCCCCGGGCCGCGACGCCACCGCCGTCGGCGCGTACGTCGAGGCCCGCGACGCCACCGAACGCGCCATGGCCGAGGTCTGGGCCACCGTCCTCGGCCGCGACCTCGTCGGCGTCCACGACAACTTCTTCGAACTCGGCGGCGACTCCATCCGTGCCGTCACCCTCGTCGGCGCCCTGCGCGAGGCCGGCTGGGAGACCAGCGTCCGCGACATCTTCGCCCACCGCACCGTGGCCCGGCTGCGCGCCGCCGTCGGCCACGGTGCCGAACCCACCGGCACCACCGTCGCCCGGTTCGCGCTCATCGGCGAGGAGGACCGGGCCGCGCTGCCCGCCGACGTCACCGACGCCTACCCCGTCTCGCTCACCCAGGCCGGGATGCTCGTCGAGATGTACGGCCGGAGCACCGAGAACCGCTACCACAACATCACCTCCTTCCGGATCCGCGACGAACTCCCCTTCGACCCCGAGTCGTTCCGGCGGGCCGCCGACCTGATCGTCGAACGGCACGAGGTCATGCGGACCTCCTTCGCCCTCGACGGCTACTCCCGGCCCCTCCAGCTGGTGCACGCCGCGTCCCGGATGCCCTGCGTCTTCGACGATCTGCGCCACCTGCCGGCCGCCCGCCGCGAACAGGCCCTCTGGGAGTTCGCCGACCGCGACCGCGAAGAACTCTTCGACCTCACCCGCGCGCCGCTCATGCGGATGGCCGTCCATCTCCTCGACGACGAGAGCTGGTGGCTCTCCATCACCGAGTGCCACCCCGTCATCGAGGGCTGGAGCTACCACTCCCAGCTGATGGAGATGCTGCGCGCCTACCGCGCGCTGCGTTCCGGCGCCGAGCCCGAGCCCGCCCCGCCCGTGCCCGCCGTCCGCTACGCCGACTTCGTCGCGGGCGAACTGCGCTCCCTCGAAGACCCCGCCGACCGCGCCCACTGGCGGCACATCGTCGACACGTACGAGCGGTTCAGCGTCCCCGCCGGGTGGCAGGGCGACGACGAGGGCGAGGAGCGCTACCGCATCGACATTCCACTCGGCGGCGTCGAACCGGGCCTGCGCGCCCTCGCCACCGCCGCCGAGGTCCCCTACAAGAGCGTCCTGCACGCCGCCCACAGCAAGGTCCTGTCGCTGCTCACCCGCGCCGAGCGGTTCCGCGGCGGCATGGTCGCCGACGCGCGCCCCGAGGAGGCGGGCGCCGAACGCGTCTCCGGCATGTACCTCAACTCGGTGCCCTTCCCCTACGAGCGCACCGCCAGGACCTGGGGCGAACTCGCCCAGCAGGTCTTCGCCCGCGAGATCGAGCTGTGGCCGCACCGCCGCTACCCCATGCCCGCCATGCGCAGACCCGGCGGCGAATCCCACCTCATCGACGTCCTCTTCCACTACCTGGACTTCCACCAGGTCGACACCGAGCTCATCGACATCATGGCCAGCCGCGACGACAGCCCCAACGAGTTCCGGCTCGTCGTCGGCACCCCCGTGCGCGGCCACCTGTCCATCGCCTCGCGCACCCGCACCCTCTCCCGGGGCCGGGCCAAGCGCCTCGCCGCGCTCTACACCGCCGTCCTCGCCGACATGGCGCGCACCGGCGCCGACGGCGACGCCCGTGGCGCCTACCCCGACGCCTACGAGCGCGGCGCCCTCGCCGCGCCCGCCCTGCCGCACTCCGACACACCCGCCGACGTGCTCGGCGCGTTCGAGGCCCAGGCCGCCCGGACCCCGACGGCCCCCGCCCTCTCCTTCCAGGCCGCCACCCTCTCCTACGCCGCGCTCGACGCCCGCGCCGAGGCCGTCGCCCACCGGCTGCGCGCGCTCGGCGCCGGGCCCGAGACCCGCGTCGCCGTACTCCTGGACCGGGGACCCGACCTGGTGGCCGCGCTCCTGGGCGTCTGGAAGGCGGGCGCCGCGCAGGTGCCCGTGGACCCCTGCACCCCCGACGCCCGGATCGCGGGCATCGACTGCGCGCTCGCGGTCACCGAACGCCGTCACGCCGCCCGCCTGGGCGACCGCCCGCTCCTGATCGCCGAGGACCTCACCGACGCACCCGTACCAGCCGGGCCCGCCACCGTCCACGACCCCGACCGGCTCGCGTACGTCCTGCACACCTCCGGCTCCACCGGCACCCCCAAGGGCGTCGAGATCAGCCACCGCTCCCTGTCCCACTACCTGCACTGGGCGGTCGAACAGTACGCGGCGGCGGGCACCGGCGGCGCACCGTGGTTCACCTCCGTCGGCTTCGACCTCGGACTCCCCGCGCTGTACGCGCCGCTGATGACCGGCCAGACCGTGCGGCTGCTCCCGCAGGACTACGGGCCGGGGGAGTTCGGAGCCGAACTCCTCAAGGGTGCGCCCTACGCCTTCGTCGGCCTCACCCCCGGCCATCTGGCGCTCCTGGAAGCCCAGTTGACCGACGCCGAACTCGGTGGCCTGGCCGCGCTCGCCATCTGCGCGGGCGACGCCTACCCGGCCGCCCAGGCCGACCGCGTCGCTGCCCGTGTCCGGGCCGGCGGCATGCTCCTCGCCGCCGAGTACGGCCCCACCGAGGCCACCGTCGCCGCCACCGCACTGCGCGTCCTGCCCCGGTGCGCGACCGTGCCGCGGCCCGTCGCGGAACCGAAAGGCGTCCGGGCCGGACTCCAGCACGCCGACAGCGTCCACGCCCCCGAGCGGACCCGCCGGCCGCGCACCCTCGTGGCTCTCGGCTCCCCGCTCCCCGGCGTCACCCTGCGGCTCCTCGACAGCACGCTGCGGCCGGTGCCCGACGGCATCGTCGGTGAGGTGCACCTCGGCGGCGACGGGCTTGCCCGCGGCTACGCCGGACGTGCCGATCTGACCGCCGCCGCGTTCCTGCCCGACCCGTACGGACTGCCGGGCGCCCGCCTCTACCGCACCGGGGACCTGGCCCGCCGGCTCCCCGGCGGTGCCCTGGAGTTCGTCGGACGCGCCGACGACCAGGTCAAGATCCGCGGACACCGCGTCGAGCCCGGCGAGGCCGAGGCCGAACTCGCCGCCGATCCCTCCGTACGCGAAGCCCTCGTCGCGGCTGTCGACGCCGCCGACGGCGGCAAACGCCTCGCGGCCTGGGTGGTGCCCGCCGAGGGACACACCGTCTCCGTACCGGCCCTGCGCGACCGGCTGCGCACGGTCCTGCCCGCCGCCGTCATCCCGGCGACCGTCACGGCCGTGCCCGCGCTCCCGCTCGGCGAGCACGGCAAACGCGACCGGTTCGCCCTCGTGGCCCGCGCCGCCACCGCCGCCGACGCCCCCTACGAGGAGCCGCGCACCGACACCGAGCGGCGGCTCGCCGCCGTCTGGGCCGAGATCCTCGGCCTCGAACAGGTCGGCGTGCACGACGACTTCAGGGACCTCGGCGGCGACTCCCTGCTCGTACCGCCCCTGCTGCTCGCCGCCCGCAGGGCCGGGCTCCCCCTCGACCTCGCGACGGCACTGCGCCACCACACGGTGGAGCACCTCGCCGCCGCACTCGACGTCCGCACGGCCCACGACCCGGCCCAGGAAGGCTGACCCCCATGCGCCATCTGATCTCCATCGACGACCTCACCGACGCGGAGCTGCGGCGGATCGTGGACCGCGGCGCCGAGTTCTCCGCCGGTCTCGCCCGGCGGCCCGCACCGCTGGACGGCCAGGTGGTCGGCGTCTACTTCGCCAAGACCTCCACCCGCACCCGTACCGCCTTCTCCTCCGGATCGCTGCGGCTGGGCGGCTCCCTCATCGCCTACGGTCCCGGCGACCTCCAGCTCAACACCGGCGAGACCACCGAGGACACCGGCCGGGTCCTGTCCGGGATGCTCGACGTCCTCGTCGCCCGGACCGCCGGGCCCGAGGCCGAACTGCGGGGCTGGGCACGGCAGGAGACCATGTCCGTCGTCAACGCCATGACCGCCGAGGAACACCCCACCCAGGCACTCACCGACCTCACCACACTGGTGCGCCACTTCGGCCACATCGACGGTCTGCGCATCCTGTACGCGGGCGAGGGCAACAACACGGCGGCGGCCCTCGCGCTCGCCCTCACCCGCTTCCCCGGCGTCCACTTCGAGGTCCGCACCCCGCCCGGCTACGGCCTCGCCGACGCGATCCTGCGCCGGGCCCGCGCACAGGCCTCGCGCACCGGCGCCACACTGGTGGAGCGGCACGACATGGACGGGCTGACCGGCGGCTACGACGTGATCTACACGACCCGCTGGCAGACCACCGGCACCAGCAAGCCCGATCCGGACTGGCGGGACATCTTCGCCCCGTTCCGGGTCACGCCCGCCCTGTGGGAGACCAGCCCGAACGCCGTGTTCATGCACGACCTGCCCGCCCACCGGGGCGAGGAGGTCGTGGCCGAGGTACTGGACGGACCGCACAGCATCGCCTTCGCCCAGGCCACCAACAAGATGCACAGCGCGATGGCGGTGCTGGAGTTCGTCCGCACCGCTCCGCAGGCCGAGGCGCCCCCGGTCGCGGCGACCCCGTCCGAGGACCGCACCCTGGTGGCCGCGCGATGAAACCCGCGACCGAGTCCGTGACCGACCCGGCGGTGCTGCCGTGGCTCCTGGCCGAGCAGCGGGACGACGCCGTGCCGGACGAGCGGCACCAGGCGGCCGGGGAGCTCGCGCCGGAGGCCGTACCGGACGAGGAGGCCACGGCGCCGCCCGTACCGTTGCGGCGCAACCGTGACTACCGCCTGCTGTGGGGCGGCGCCGGCCTCTCGCTGCTCGCCGGGCGCGCCACCGCCGTCGCGTATCCGCTCGCCGTCCTGTGGGCGACCAGGTCGCCGAGTGACGCCGGGCTCGTCGGGACCGCGCTGCTGCTCCCGCAGCTCCTGGTGCAACTGCCCGGCGGAGCGCTCGTCGACCGCTGGGACCGGCGGCGCGTCATGCTGGTGGCGGGACTGGGACAGGCGGTGGTGGCCGGTGCGGTCGCCGGGCTCCTGCTGAGCGGGCACGTCCGGCTGTGGGCACTGCTGGCCGCCGCGTTCGTCGAGGGCACCCTCGGTGTGCTGTTCCAGCTGGCCGAGCGGGCCGCGGTGCCCGCCGTGGTGCCGCCCGAGCAGATCGGCGCCGCCATGACCGGCAACGAGGCCCGCACCCGGGGGGCCGCCATCGCGGGCCAGCCGCTGGGCAGCGGACTCGTCACGCTCGGCGCCGCGCTGCCGTTCGGGGCCGCGGCGGCCGGTCAACTCGCTGCTGTGCTCTGCCTGTTCGGGGTACGCGGAAAACTCCAGCAGGAGCGGACGGGCGTCTCCCGGACGGCGCTCGCCGCCGAAGTCCGCGAGGGCCTCGTCTGGATGTGGCGCCAGCACTTCCTGCGCGCCGTGATGGCCGCCGTAGCCGTCTCCAACATCCTCTTCCAGGGCCTCAACCTGGCCGTGATGTCCGGTATCCAGACGGCGGGCGGCACCGAGTTCCAGGTGGGCGTCGTGCTCTCGCTCAGCGGAGCGGGCGGCCTGGTCGGGGCGCTCAGCGGTGGCTGGTGGACCGAACGTCTGTCGATGCGCGCGCTGGTGATCGGCGGACTGGCGGTGTGGGCGCTGCTGATGGTCCCGGTCGCAGTGCTCCGCGACCCCTACGCCCTTGGCGCGATCTTCGCGTTGAGCGGCTACGTGGGCGGTGTGTTCAACGTGGCGGGCGGGGTCTATCTCGTCCGGATCGCTCCGGACAGCATGCGAGGGAGGGCCAACTCCCTGGCGATGCTGGTCGGTGGCGGTGCGATGGCCGCGGGCCCGGTCGCGGCCGGCTTCGCCCTGGAGGGCCTCGGCCCGACCCGGACGATCCTCGGGCTCAGTCTCGCGATGGCCGTGACGGCCCTCGCCGCCCTGATCTCCCCGGCCCTGCGCCGGGGCCCCTTCGCCAAGGCCGGCTGACCGGCGGCGCACCGGAAGGAGGGGTCACCGCAGCCGCGGTGACCCCTCCTCCTCGTGCGCCGGGAACGTCAGTCCCCGGGTGAGCCGTGCCTGTCACGCGACGCCGTCGCCAGCACCACGGCGACCGCCACCGCGACCGCGCCGGCGAGCCCGGCGGCGGCAGTGAGCGTGAGGCGGTCGGGTTCGAGCAGTGGCTGACCCCGCTCCGCCTGCCACAGCAGCAGGGCGGTGAGCCCGGCATGACCGGCACCGCCGATGACGATCAGGGCCGTACGCGTGCCCTCGCCCCGCAGCAACGACAGCCGCCCGGCGAGCATCCCGAGGCCCACGGCGGCGAGGGGCAGCAGCTGCAACGCGTGCAGGCCCACGAAGTGCGCCACTCGCAGGTCCCCGCCACCGGTCGACCAGCTGGTCAGTGGCATGGCGGAACCGCCGTCCAGCGCCCCGACGCTGTGCGCGCCGAGCGTGGGCGGGTTTTCTCCGGCGTCCAGGGCCCGCTGCTGCGCGGCCGTGGGGGTGGTCATCACATAGCCGATCGACATGCCCGCCAGGGACACGAACAGCCCGATCGGGATGGCCCAGGCCAGCGGCCGGTCCACCTTGCGCTGCCACACGAGGAAGACGCCGAGGAGCAGCGTCATGGCCCAGCCGACGTACGCCGCGCCGCCCATCGCCTTGACCAGGACGTCGTTGAGCGTGGACGACACGTTGAAGTGACTGCGCACGCCCCGCGCGGCCTGGAACGTGATGATCGATATCTCCGGGGCTATGAACAGCACCACGGTGACCGTGCCGAGTCTGTGCAGCGTGCGTTGCCAGCGTTCCGTCCGGCCGATCATCCAGGCGAGGGTGATCGTGTAAAGGCCGAAGGAGACCGCGAACTTCAGGGGTTTGAGCCACACCCCCTCACCCAGTACGGTGCGCCCGTCGAGGAACAGGCCGCCCGTGGCGACCACCGCGAGCAGGGCCATGGCCGCCGCGCACCAGGCGAGGGGGCGATGTAATCGGGGGGTGTCCCCGTCGTTGGTGTTCTTCTGCTGGACCGGGGTGCTTGTCAATGTGACCACAGTGCCTCTTTCACTGGTGGGGGCAGTGACCGGTAACGGCCCTTTGGGTGACCGAAAAACGATGTAAGTGTTCGTACATCCGTTTCCGGAAGAACGTAATCCGTCGCCCTATCGTCCCGGCATCGCTGCGGCTTCGGCGCCGCTCACACCCCCTGCGACCAGGCGATCTCTTCCTGTCGGGGCCGCTATAGGACGGACATAGTCCGCCCCGCGAAGGTTGTCCCATCACCGCAACCCCCGCACCGCCCACCGACGAAGGAGATCCACCGATGCCGCAGAACACCATGGACCGCCGGGGCGTCCTCAAGGCCGCCGCCGGCATCGCCGGGGCGGCGGCCGCGGTGACGGTGGCCGGCACTCTGCCGGCCGCCGCACACGGCCGACCCCACGGCGGATTCCCCGAGGTGCCGGGCATGGTCGGCGACCGCCGCGCGAACGAGTTCTGGTACGAGTACGACGAGCGGTTCTACTACAACCCGACGCCCGAGCTCGTCGAGGCCGTCGACGTCATCTGCAAGCCGTTCGGCGACTTCACCAAGGTCGACGCGGGCTGGGCCGCGACCCGTTCCGGCGGCCGCTACCCGCGCAGCTTCCTGGAGCTCATCCGCCCCAACCGTGACGCCTTCGTACTTCTGTCGGACGCCCAGCGCAAGGTCTACCGCGAGTTCTACCGGCACAACCCGCAGGGCCTCGTCCACGCCTTCCAGGAGTTCGGCCAGGGCGTCCTGTTCGACCCGCGCCGACCGGCCGGCAACAAGGTCCACATGATGAACTTCACGCCGCCGGACTTCACCCACGCCTACCACCGCTGGCACCCCTTCCTGGCCGGCTTCCGGCTGCTGGACATCGACGTGCGGTGGTGGACGCACATCAACCGGCTCGCGGGCGTCGCCTGGGAGCTCCAGTCCATCGGCCGGCCGGTCACCGACGCGAACGACAACAAGCACCTGCCCCGGCGGACCGTGCACGGTGTCACCCGCAAGTGGCAGCACCGCAGCGCCGACCAGCTCGACAAGGCCTTCGACAGCTACCCGTACCCCGCCGACCTGGGCAAGTTCTAGGGTCTTTCGTTCGGATCAGGCCGCACCCCGCGAGCCCGGCGTGATCCGAACGAGAAGCCCCAGGTCGCGGACCCGGGCCCGGGTCCTGTCCGGCGGATCAGGGCCGGACAGGACCCAGGGACCACACCTCACTCCCGTACGCCTCAGGAGGCACAGCCCACCATGCGAGCCACGACCGGAACTCCATCCCGCATCGGCGTCTGGATGATCGGCGCACGAGGCTCGGTCGCCACGGCCGCGACCGTCGGCGCCGCCGCGATCGTCGCGGGCAGCGCCTCCTCCGACGGATGCGTCACGGACCTTCCCCCGTTCCGCGACGCATCTCTCCCGGCCCTCGCCGACCTCGTGTTCGGCGGACACGACGTCGTCTCCGTCCCGCTGACGGCGAGGGCCGGGCAACTCGCCCGCGCGGGCGTACTGCCCGCCGCACTCCTCGACGGTGTGCGCGGCGCC